>NZ_JBALEQ010000112.1:0-23554 GCF_036917775.1 Nostoc sp. | reverse complement strand
AGGTAGCCGTTCTTGAACCCAATTAAATACCCTTGCTAAGTTAAACTCTTAGTAATTAATTATACTCTCACGAGAGTAATAAAAGAGCGTTAGGGGCAAAACTAAAAGTGCCTCGCCCTCAAAGCCATAACCAAGACGAGAAATTGGTATCTGAATTTAAAAAAAACTCGGAATCATTCTTAATTGTCTAGAAAAACATCTAGCACCCGGCAAGTGTGTTCGCTACCTGTGCCAGGATGAAACTAGGGTTGGACTCAAAACTCTTACAGGAAAAGTGATTACAGCTTTTGGAGTCAAGCCCACTGTTAAGGTGATATGGCCGAGGGAAAACTTTTGGATTTATGGTGCAATTGAACCATTGACGGGAGATCATTTCCTTTATGAATATCCAAAACTAGATGGCGAGTGTTTTCAACAGTTTTTGGATTGGCTATCTGTGCAATTAGGCTCGGATTATGCAATTTTACAGATTGACCAAGCACCGGCTCATACAAGTTCAGCGATTAGCTGGCCAGAGAATATTATTCCTTTATTTCAACCACCATCGGCTCCTGAACTCAATCCTATCGAAAGGCTTTGGCAAGCTCTCAAGAAACCTCTCAAAAATCAACTTTTCTCTTCTTTACAAGCTTTACGTGAACGTATCCAAGAGATATTCGACCAACTTACATTTGAGCAAGTAATTTCTGTCTCTTCTTATAACTTTATCCTAGAAGCTCTTTTCTATGCAGCTTCATATTAAATTGGTATTAAAAGCCAGAAATTTAACTCAAACAGATTTTGCTATAGAGGTAGGATTAGGTTACACAACTGTTAATAATTTCCTCAACAGTAAACCGATATATCGCACAAACTTCCAAGAGATTTGTGTTTTCCTGGACTTAGACTGGAAAGATATCGCTGTATTTGGTGAAGAAGCCGAAACCCAAGAACTCACACCCCTCGATAAGCTTTGGCAACAACTGCAATTATTAAGCTCTCCTACTGAACAAATGGGGCTAGTCTTAGTAAAAGAGGAAACACTAGGTTGGGGGAAGAATTTACCGAGTCGTTATGAAAAGTCAGTGCAGGTAGGCAGCTTTATTCGTTTTGAAGTCAACTTAGAGACTCCTGGATATTTAGTACTATTGCAAAAAGATACATCGGGACAACTATGGTGTTTTTGTCCCTCGTGTTTTGCTCCCCAGCCGCACTTAAATACAGGTAAGACAACTCTGCCTCAAGAAGGTTCGCCAATAACGTCTTTCCCAATAGAAGGCGAACCAGGTAAGGAGGAAATTATCGCAGTCCTTACCAAGGAAGTACCTGCATTAGACTGGTTACGGCAAGAGAATGATGAGGTTTTGAAACTAGAAGCAAGTCATCTTATAGAGTTACTAAAATATGTGACCGAACGCGGAGACTATCAACTTTGGTATACAGATTACATGGTTATTGCACGATAAAAAAGTTAATAGTTTAGGCGTTCAAAACTTCAAGTAGTTTGTTATACTACTGCTCAATAGCCACAGAACCTTGAAAACTTAATATCAGGTTTCAAAATAAAAGCGAAAGTGCTTAGTTTTACTTTTCATACGTAAGTTTTTAGCGGGGGTAGAGCGATCCCTGAAACCCTTATGATTTCGTTGACCCCCGCTAATCGCTTACTGCGTAAGAGTTTGACAAGGGTAAATGATTCCCAAATTGTCAATAATTTGTGCTTGTTGACAGCTAAATTCGACCCCCCGCTAAAATGGCTATCTCTAACCCTCTCTGGATAAGGCTTCTAGAAGGGTAGGGTTTTAATTCCTTTACCCCTCACGGGGATGGAAACTGTTAAGGTTCTCCTCGTTATCTCGAAGTTTTACGGGTTTTAATTCCTTTACCCCTCACGGGGATGGAAACAAGGCGGAAGTTAAGAAGCGAATAGCATTCACTTGTTTTAATTCCTTTACCCCTCACGGGGATGGAAACTTCACAGAGTTCTAAAATGTTGTTCTCTGCCAAAAATGGTTTTAATTCCTTTACCCCTCACGGGGATGGAAACTTTTTCTTAACCTCTCCTGTAGAAGAGGGAGAAGGGGTGGAGTTTTAATTCCTTTACCCCTCACGGGGATGGAAACGGAACATTGTTTCCTCGAAGCTCAAAATCAACTAATGGTTTTAATTCCTTTACCCCTCACGGGGATGGAAACTGTATTTCCCCCTGACAATACTTGATTGCATCTGAGGTTTTAATTCCTTTACCCCTCACGGGGATGGAAACAATTATTTGCAACCAATCTCCGTATAAGAATCAGCGGTTTTAATTCCTTTACCCCTCACGGGGATGGAAACCTCCGGGACAAACGGTTTCACAAAAACCTGTAGAAATTGTTTTAATTCCTTTACCCCTCACGGGGATGGAAACATTTCTGGATTCTGTTTTTGAATCCGATTCAAAGCGTTATTGTTTTAATTCCTTTACCCCTCACGGGGATGGAAACAATTCTCCTACCTCTGCACTGCACTGTGTCCAGTATGTGCCATGTTTTAATTCCTTTACCCCTCACGGGGATGGAAACTCCAGTTGCTGAAAACCAAAGTGCCTTTTGGACATGTGTTTTAATTCCTTTACCCCTCACGGGGATGGAAACTTGGAATGTCAATTTGCCTGATAACAATAAAGCGCAGAGTTTTAATTCCTTTACCCCTCACGGGGATGGAAACTATAAATTGTCCATACTAAGGACAAATTCCGAGAAATAGTTTTAATTCCTTTACCCCTCACGGGGATGGAAACTTGATAATTACACTTTTTACTCTCCCAATAAACATGGTTTTAATTCCTTTACCCCTCACGGGGATGGAAACATTTCTGTTATCACCATTTCTATTCCAGCCAACAGGGTTTTAATTCCTTTACCCCTCACGGGGATGGGTGCGACTATCGGTTGCACGTAGAGAGTGAGTTCCTCAGAAAAACTCGTGGCAAGTGTCAAAAGCCAGTACCCGCCCGAAGGGGCATTGCGGGTAACTGCGATGTTTCAGAGCTAGAGGGTAAAATGCGCGACATCAGCAAGCCGCACAGTTAGGTGAAGCGCTAGGGTAAAACTAGACAGGGTTAACAGATGTGAATCCTCGTAGAGGCATCGTGAAGAGGAATTACCGAAAACGGCTGAGACGGTAAAAGGGGTAAAGTGATTCTGCCCAATCCTCAGAATCAGTAGACACCTTGAACCCCCGGTGTATAGAGGGAACCCAAGCTAGTTGTATCTCTCGCGTGTAATACGTAGGAACCCCAACGGGGTCTTTTAACTAGGTCGATGTTTTAAGTAGAGATTGGAGTAATCCAGCTTTAATTCCCCGGTGGGTGTAAGATGCCACAAGAAGCGAATGCTGCTATGTCGAAAGGCAACAGGAAATCATAACTGAGCAGATAGGTCAAATGGCTAACTTGAAAGAGTGCTGACGTGTGGCGAGTGAATCCCTTGAAGTCTAATGCAACGGAAACCGAACTTCTTCGGGAAAAGTTAGGTGCAATTAAAAATTGTGAACGTAACCGGAAGAACTACTGACTGGAATAGCGTCAACTGGAGAAACGCGTTCCGAGTAGTTAGGCGACTAAGACAGAGAATTTTCAAGGCAACCACTGGCGGTAACTTGAAAAAGGTTGGCAGCCTTCAAAAGCTACTTATGCGTAGCTACTCTAATATACTACTTTCCGTTAGAAGAGTAACGCAATTAAACCAAGGCAGTAAAACAGCAGGGGTAGATAGATTACTGGTAAAAACCCCGGCAGCCAGAGGGTTGTTGGTGGATATTCTCACCAAATTTATTCCTTGGAAGCCGTTACCAGTCAAGCGGGTGTATATCCGTAAATCCAATGGAAAACAAAGACCTCTCGGAATACCTTGCATCGTCGATAGATGTCTCCAAGCCATCGTCAAAAATGCTTTGGAACCCTATTGGGAAGCGCACTTTGAGCGCACTTCCTACGGCTTTAGACCTGGAAGGTCATGCCATGATGCGATTGAAAGGATACATTCAATGTCAAAAGCAAACTCCACTAAAAAGTGGGTGTTAGATGCGGACATCGAAGGTTGCTTTGATAACATCTCTCATGTACCGCTAATTAATGCCATTGGTAATTTTCCAGCCAGAAAATTAATCCAACAATGGTTGAATGCGGGATATGTGGATAAAGGTGTTTTCCATAATACCAATGCTGGAGTACCTCAAGGTGGAATTATTTCACCTCTACTTGCGAATATAGCTTTGCATGGTATGGAATCTGCCCTCGGTATCAAGTACGATAAAAACGGTCATACGATTGGCGACCGAGGTATTGTACGCTACGCCGATGATTTGGTGGTGTTCTGCAAAAGTCGGGAAGATGCTGTAAAAGCCCATGATACCCTCCAAGAGTTTATGTTTACTCGCGGTCTAACTCTATCAGAGTCAAAAACCCACATAGTACGGCTATTGGATGGATTCAACTTCTTAGGCTTTCATATCAGACAATACCCAGATTCCACTACCAAAACAGGTAGGAAAGTATTAATCAAACCTAGCATTGAATCTTTGCAGAATGTCCGAAATAAAATCAAACAAGTTTGGCTGGATAATACTAGCTGTAGTGTTGATTTTGTCATAGACAAGCTAAACCCAATTATTCGGGGCATAGCCAACTATTACCGGACTGTAGTTTCCTCACAAATATTCAGTTCTCTAGATAGATGGATGTTTGTCAGGGAAAGAAGGTACGCCAAAAGAATGCACGCCAAGAAAAATCAATCTTGGTGTAACCGTCGTTATTGGGGAAGGCTAAATCTTGATAGAAGCGATTACTGGGTGTTTGGTAATAAGCACACAGGAAAACACTTACTTAAGTTTAGCTGGTTCAAGATTAGGAGGCATCCAATGGTTAAGGGTGCTTACTCTACCGATGACCCAGAGCTAAAATCTTATTGGGAAAATCGGCAGAATATTAAATCTAAAAGTTTAATTCCTAGTTACCAGAAGCTTGCCCAAAAACAAGATTTTAAGTGTCCTGTCTGTGGAGAATCATTACTAAATGATGAACCCATACAAAAGCACCATAAAATCCCTTGCCGTCAAGGTGGGAACGATAGTTACGCTAATTTAGAATTAGTGCATTATTACTGTCATCAACAAATACATTCTCTAGTACAGAAATCCAATTCTGAACTCGACGATGAACTGAGTCTTTGGTAGCTCTAGGATTTGCTAAAGCCGGATGCTTGGTTAACTTGCTTGTCCGGTTTGTCGGGGGGAAAGGGGTAGCAATATCCCTGCCCTACCCATTAAACGAGTAATCTTTAACTAACACTCTGTTATCTTCAATGTTTTAATTCCTTTACCCCTCACGGGGATGGAAACATTCTTAGGACTTGCTCCAGCCACTTCATTGGTTTGTAATAGTTTTAATTCCTTTACCCCTCACGGGGATGGAAACCACTTCTATATTGAAAATGTCAAAATAGTTGGTAACAGAGTTTTAATTCCTTTACCCCTCACGGGTATGAAAACTGATGATGAACAATTTTAGGTAAAATAAGTAATTGATTGAAAAGTCAAAACTAAAAAATATACAAACATCTGGAACTAGCAGATGAAAAAACTCTTAAAAAAATTAAATCAACTTAACCTACAGGTTGTGCAACTTGCTGGACAAGGAAACTTAAAGCAAGCAATAATTATTGCCCAACAAGCTGTCAACTTAGGGTCAAGCCAGCAGCTAACAGAGCATTCAGAATATTGTGATAGTTTGAATAATTTAGCAGAATTATATCGTATACAAGGATGTTATTTAGAAGCCAATCCCTTGTATTTACAAGCGTTAACTATTAGAAAAAGTCTCTTAGGTTCAGAACATCCTGATGTTGCACAATCTTTAAATAATCTAGCAGCACTCTACCATTCACAAGGGAATTACTCACAAGCCGAAAAATATTTTTTAGAATCTCTGGAACTTTGGAAAAGTATTTTTGGAGCCGAGCATTTTCAAATTGCGACTAATTTAAATAATTTGGCAGAGATTTATCGAGAACAAGGAAAATATCTCAAAGCTGAACAAGTACATTTAGAAGTTTTAGGAATGCGAAAACGTCTGTTTGGCGATGAACATCCAGATATTGCTCAAACTTTGACTAATTTAGGAGCGATTTACACATCCCTTGGACGCTATAAAGAAGCAGAAAAAATGCACTTAGAAACCTTGGCGATGAAAAAACGCTTATTTGAAGAGTTACATCCTGATATTACTGTTAGCTTGAATAATTTGGCCAGATTGTACGATGTTCAAGGACGTTATCTCGAAGCGGAACAACTGCATTTGGATGTTTTAGATAGATGGAAAGAAATATTAGGTTCAGAACATCCATACATAGCATCTACCTTCAGTAATCTGGGGGGAACTTATCAAGAACAGGGGCGTTACCTAGAATCCGAGCAAAAATATCTAGAAGCCTTGGCGATGAGAAAACGCTTGCTAGGTGATGAACATCCTGATATTGCTAGTGGCTTGGATAATTTAGCAGAACTTTATCTGATTCAAGGGCGTTATTTATTAGCTGAAAAAAAGGCTCTGGAAGCTTATTCTTTGAGAAAACAACTGTTCAGTTCTGAAGAGTTTGATATTGTTGATAGCTTAAAAATCCTGGCAGTAATTTACACCTACCAAGGGCGATATTTGGAAGCTGAAAAACTATATTTAGAAGTATTCCCAATACTAGAAAGCTCATTAGGGAAAGAGCATCCCATAATTGCCGATGCTTTAAACAATCTAGCAGGACTTTATGAAGAACAAGGAAATTATTCTCAAGCCGAACAAAAATATTTATCAGCTCTAGAAATTCAAAAAAATCTCTTAGGTAATGAGCATCCTGATATTGCCTTGACTTTCAACCAGATAGCAGTTATTTATCGGTTACAAGGACGATATTCTGAATCGGAACAACTGCATCTAGAATCTTTGGCGATGACCAAAAATCTTTTAGGAGAAAGACATCCATTCGTAGCAGCGATTCTCAATAATTTAGCAGCATTATATCATGCTCAATTCAAATATCAAGAAGCAGAGTCCTTATTTTTATCAGCCTTAGCTATTGTTAAAAGCGCCTTTGGTGACGAACACCCACAAGTAGCAAGTACGATGAATAACTTAGCGGTTATTTATGATTTTCAAGGGCGTTATCAAGAAGCAGAAGAACTCCATTTAGAAACATTGAGACTGAGAAAGTCATTATTAGGAGAAGAACACCCACAAATCGCTAATAGTCTGAATAATCTGGGAGAGTTATACTTTTCGCTGGGGCGCTATGAAGAAGCACAACAGAAGTATGTAGAAACTTTGGCAATGAGAAAACGCCTGTTGGGAGATGAACATCCTGATGTTGCATTTAGCTTAAATAATCTCGCAACGGTGTTAGCTGCGACTAACCGCCCAGATGAAGCTTTATGTCATCGCATCGAAGCCAGTAACATTAATGACAAGATTATTCGTAATATATTCGCTTTTAGTTCCGAAAGCGATCGCCTGGCCTTTCTGCAAAAAATCAGAAATAACTTTGACTTATTTCTTTCCCTAGTCTGCAACCATCTTGCTGACTCAGATAAAGCAAAACTTGCAGCATTCGATTTTGTCCTTAAACGCAAAGCCTTGACTGCATCGGCTCTAGCGGCTCAAAATGAAGCATTTTACAATGGCCGCTACCCGCAACTCACAGAAAAATTCCGCCAACTGCGCGATTTGAGCAATCAAATTATCCATCTTACTTTTGCAGTTCCCGAAACAGATGACTTAGCTACATACCAAGATAATTTGAGACAACTGCAAAACAGACATAACAACTTACAAAAACAATTAGCGGCACAAGTTCCAGAAATTCAGCTATCTGAGCAAGTTTTTGATTGTGAGGCGATCGTCGCAGCATTACCGCCTAACTCAATTTTGGTCGAGTTTGTCCGTTTCGACTTATTCGATTTTCAGGCAATTTCGGCCAATGGAGAAACACAATGGCATCCAGCACGGTATTTAGCATTTATCTTAACAGCCGGAAAACTAGATACTGTACAGATGGTAGATTTAGGCGCAGCTGATACCATCGACAGACTAATTATTGCCTTTCGCTTAGAAGCATCCGACTATACTCACCCCACATTAGCCTGGGGTAAAGGTAGTCAAACACCAAAACTACACATCAAATCATACAATTTTACAGATGCTATGCAACTAACTCAAGCACTGTTTAACCCCATCCGGGACTGTGTGAAAGATTGCAAACATCTTATCATTGCACCCGATGGTAATTTAAACTTAGTGCCATTTCAGATATTGCCGATTGATGCCACAGGCTCACGTCTATTAATGGATGAATATACCATCAGTTATCTCAGTGTTGGGCGAGAAATTCTCCGTAGCAAAGTTCAGCTACCGACAGATTTTATTTCTGCACCATTAATCATTGCCGATCCTGATTTTGATTTAACAGCAGATGCAGCCACAGATCAAGAAACTGGCAATGCACTAGCACCAAAAATACCAGAATTACTTACTACTCTCACCACAAAAGGCTTTTTCCGCGCTCCAGGAACAAGGTTTTTGGGGGAAAGTGTGGCGAAAAAACTGCCCGATGCCAAATTATACTTAGGTGCTGAAGCACTAGAAACCCGCCTGACTAGTAGCGGGTGTCCCAGTATCATGCTAATTGCTACTCATGGCTTATTCCAAAGTGATTCCCAGGCGCAACCAGTCACTAACAGGCGCAACCTATTAAACATGGAAGGACTGCGAACAACCAAGGTAGAAAATCCCATGTTGCGTTCTGGGCTGGCGTTAGCGGGTGCTAATACTTGGCTTGCTGGTGGGAGACTTCCTCAAGCAGCAGGTAAAGGCTTTGTTTTTGCCCAAGATATTGCCAGTTTAGATTTGTGGGCGAATGAATTGACGGTTCTTTCTGCCTGCGATACTGCAAGAGGAGATATTAAAATTGGCGAAGGTGTATTTGGGTTACGGCGTGCTTTTGCAGTGGCAGGTACAAAAACTCTGGTAATGAGCCTATGGTCTGTTCCTGACAAAGTAACTGCCTTACTGATGGAGCGTTTTTTTGATAACTTGCAGTCTGGCATGAGTCGGTCTGAGGCGTTACATTCTGCTCAGAATTATATACGTACAATTACAGTTAAGCAATTGCGCGAATCAGCTTTGGGTCTGGAAGTGCTAAAGGAACTTTTAGCGGTCAAAGAGTTATCAGTAAATAGTAAAATTGATTGTCAAGAAAAAGACACACCATTAGAACATCCCTTTTACTGGGGAGCATGGATTTGTCAGGGAAATACAGATCCATTGGTTAACTAGGGGTAAAAGTGGACAAGCTGGCATTAATCGCTACTTTTACCTCAATTACAAATATACAAGTGCAGCGATCGCTTGAGCAAAATTCACAATCAATCTTCCTATTTCGTTGATTTGGGTGGCAGTATAAAGGCAGACACCGAATAAAGCGCGATCGCGTCTTTGTGTTATTTACACAAATGCTAAGAGTTAATGGACAAGGTGATCATAAGTAGCAGCATTCGATGCAAAAGCTACTTTTATCAAATCACCGTATTTTCTGATTAACACAATTGCTTTGTAGGCGATCGCCTATATTTTAATTCAACAAATTTATAATTCTGGCACCTGTAGGTTACGTTTATTACCTGCGTAATGCTTGTAAATAATTTCTGGAGAGTTTCCAACCCACCTTCCTACATCTTTAGCATCAATATCAGCTTCTAGGCAAAGGGTAATAAAAGTGTGTCTGCATTGGTAAGGTTTGCGATATTCGCTTACTACACCCTGTTTTACAAGTTGAGTTACGATTCCATCTATATGTGTACCATGATGATTTTTGTAACCTTTCCAGGCATGATTGAGAAAATCTCCAAAGTCTACTATGCCACCTTTCTTGCTTCTAAAGATAAAATCATCTGGGTTACAGTTTTCAGGTTTGATAGAGTTTAAAATTTCACGTTGCTGATTATTAATCGGAAAACGTCTTTGGCTTTGGGTTTTTAATCCATCTTTCAGAGCTAACCCTTTAGTACTGATGGTAATTGCTTGCTCAAAGGTAATGTATTTATCACTGATATGCTTCCATTGTAGAGCGATCGCTTCTGATGGTCTGCATCCAGTAAAAAATAATAATTTGACTAAAGGAGCATAGTAGCTGTAAAGCTTACTCTCCTCGAACGCTTGAATTATGCTATCCCGTTCTTCCTTAGTAAAGGGATTAATTTCATATTCTGCCGATTCTGACTTCGGTATTTGAATATCTTTTGCCATACTTGGGAAGGGATTTGATTCAATTAGCTGACTCTTGAGTGCCCAATCACAGCAAGCATTTATATTTGTCAAAGTACGTTTAGCTGCATTAGCACTGAGATGTGCAACTAAATAGTCTCGAATGGCGATCGCATCATCTAAAGTTTTAGTTGGTAACTTAGCAATGTGATTGCGATACTTGCGGTAGTCAACCGCATAAGTAGAAGGACTAACCTGTGGTTTTTTAAACTCAGCGTATTTTTCCCATAATTCTCCCAAGTCTGGTTGGGGGTTAGGTGAAGGGGTAATTGGGGTAATTGGGGTAACGGTGCTTAATGATGCTGCTGGTTTGTACTTAACTAAACTGGCATCAAACTCTCCATAGTCAATATCCCTCTGGATTTTTGTCGCCAAAGCCGATGCTTGATGTCTTCCAAAAGGTGTATCGTCATGCCTTGTTGAAAGATAGAAACGTTTGGTTTTTAGCTCTCCAGTGGGCGTAATAATAGGATGAGAAAAAACTAATTGGAGACTGCCGTTAGAGTTCTTTATCTGCACCGAACCCCGACGGGCAATACTTTGAGATTTTTGAGATTCCATAAGGGTGATTAACTGGGGTAAAGACCTTTATCCTTCCACTTTACCCCAGTTTTACCCCAGTTTTACTTATTGGGGTAAAAACCTCTACCTTACATTTTTACCCCAGTTTTACCCCAGTTCTTTACCCAAACTACCCAAAATTACCCCAAAAATATTGGAAGGCTCTGGAAACAAGCCCTATAACTACCATTAAAAAAGGGCTTCAAAGCCCTGTAATGCTTATATTTATTTGAAGGCGGCACCCGGATTTGAACCGGGGGTGGAGGTTTTGCAGACCTCTGCCTTACCACTTGGCTATGCCGCCACATTGACACTATAAAGCTTGCCTACGATTTGATATTTTAAGGAGGCAATAGCGTCAGTTTAACAATAGTAGCATAAGATTGTGAGGTAGAGATAGGGGGTTAACTAGATGTTTCTGGTAGTCTTTTAGTCTTGCGTTGCTGTCCAGGTTTTCGTTATATCTGGATTAGCGATCGCTAATCCAAACTTCTGTGATAATTTAGCACTTAACCTGTGCTTCTTTGCTAGGAGCGTGTTCCATACCACCTAGTCAATACTACTTTTAAGAATATCAACCAAGAAATTAACAGTTGTAAGTGGGGAGATCGTGAAATAGACGTTCATCAACATCTACCCACAAACGGCTTACTTTGAGCATCTAGCGCCTTAATTAGCTTTGACTTCATCGGCAAAATTAGCCCATCGGACAAAGTGAAAGGGCCCGGCGATGGAACCCCACAGACGCTCATCAGTGTCTAAATCCCTTCCCCGGTCGAGGCTGAAAAATTCTTTAGCGTCAATCTCAAATTCGTTATCTAAATAAGTATTTTTGCCGTCACGAACCACAATACAGCCTTTACCAGGTTCAACTCTGCCTTTGAAGCTCTTACCTGTCCACTCTACAATCATGTTGCAGCCTGACATTTTTTCCAGTTGGTCAACAGACAACTCTTTGAGGCGTTCGGGTTGACGAGATGCACCGTAAAATTTTTGTTCTTCTTTAACGGTGTAGTGTTCAATAGCAATGTGGTTTTCTGCGGGAATCAACTTCATTACCCGCATCCGGTAGGGTTGATTGAGCATAAAATCATAGGCTTGTTCGAGAAACAAACTTACCCCTGAGAACAATTCCAAGGGAAGGGGACGGATACACACACGAATGTGGGCATAAAAAGGCGGATTTTCAAAAGCTTGTTCTTGATTACTAAAGTCAGCTGACATCCATCGGGCTAAGGTAGCAATATCAGTAGAATGAGTCACGTCGCTTCGCTCCAAATTCAAAATTTAAAATTCAAAATTAATAATCCCCATAAATTTATTTAGGGGATTGTATTTTTTTTCTTTGTTGATGATTATTAAAATGATCAACCAGTTGATTAAAAATTCTTTAGGATTATACCATTTTGGATTTTAGATTTTAGATTTTTGATTGTGGATTGCCTTGCTGCATCTTGCTTAGTGTGAATTCGTCTATCTCAATCATTTGGCAATTTGGGATTATTTTGACACTCGCCAGACTAAAAAATATTGGTTGCGATACCTCCGGTGGGCTTTGCCTAAGCAATTTTTCAATTAGATATTAGGATCGCTTGTATTTCCAGGTTACTTAAAATCCCATTGCCTCGGCGACTGCGCCCAATTCTGCTGCAATCCCCTGTTTAAATTGACTGTGATTGTGTTTAATGGCTGTATCTGGGTCTTTTAGACCATTGCCTGTGAGGACACAAACCACTGTAGCCCCTGTAGGAATTTGGTCTTTTACCTGCAATAATCCGGCTACAGAAGCGGCGCTAGCAGGTTCGCAGAAGATGCCTTCTGATGATGCTAAAAGTCGATAAGCATCAAGAATTTCTGCATCGGTAACAGCATGGAAATTTCCCTGACTGGCGGTTTGGGCTGCGATCGCTAATTCCCAGCTAGCAGGGTTGCCAATACGAATTGCTGTCGCTAGGGTTTCGGGATGCGCCACGGGCTGACCGTGTACTAATGGGGCTGCACCTGCGGCTTGGAATCCCATCATTCGGGGTAAGCGATCGCACTTTCCATCTTGATGATATTGACAAAAGCCCATCCAATATGCTGTTATATTTCCCGCATTGCCTACGGGGATACACAGCCAGTCTGGGGCATCACCCAGTGCATCGACGATTTCAAAGGCTCCAGTTTTTTGCCCTTCTAGGCGGTAGGGATTGACCGAATTTACCAAAGTGACTGGATAGCTTTCGGCCATTTCGCGGACAATTTCTAGCGCTTGGTCAAAATTACCTTTAATTGCCAATACTTCTGCACCATACAGTAATGCTTGGGCTAACTTGCCCAGCGCTACATAACCGTCGGGAATTAATACAAAGGCATTCATCCCTCCACGCCTTGCATAAGCGGCGGCGGCGGCTGAGGTGTTACCCGTGCTGGCACAAATTACTGCTTTTGCTCCTGCTTCCTTGGCCTTGGAAATTGCCATAGTCATCCCCCGGTCTTTGAAGCTGCCGGTAGGATTCAGACCATCATATTTTACAAAAACCCGTACTTGTCTGCCAATACGTTCTGCGATCGCTGGCACTGGTATTAAAGGTGTATTACCTTCCAAAAGAGTGACCACCGGGGTTTTTTCACTGACAGGCAAGTATTGGCGATAGGCTTCTATCAGTCCGGGCCAGGGTTGGCGATGAGATTTAGCAACAGACAGGCTCAAAGTCACAGGATTTAAAATTTCTTAATGTTAAGGATTCGATATCAGAGAAAGTGGCAGATGGAAGCGGAAGAGGAAGAAAGTGAATTTTTCTTTGCCCTGTCCCAGCCCTTTAGTTCCAAAAGAATATTACTTATAGAATATTATTTTTTGTGGTGCAGGTGTTTCACTTGCCATTTTTATTTAGAATACCAGTTAAATACGCAATGTGCTGTCTCTCCTTGGCAGTAGCCTTGGACGAGTCCTTGCCCAAGACTACTGCCAAAAAGAGTGGATATTAAAAAGGTATATTTTTAAGGGGATTGGGGAAATCTATACTGCGTAAGCCCTCAATTTTCATAATTTAGCAGAATTCTTGATATAGTCTACATATAATTCGTGCGTAAATTACCCAAAAAGGGCGATAATAATTCATACAAACATAATTGACAGGCTATGAATTTAAGTATTGCTAAGTACCGTCAAGTGGACGGAAGCTTTGCACACTTAAGGCGCTGTTCTGTTTGGAACACAGCCATGATGCTCACCGTCTCTTATGATTGAACCTAAAAACCATTAGAGTAATTGATGAAAAATATACAATATTTTAATAAAGCTTAAAAGAGCATTATTATAATATTTCTAATGGTGTGAGTTAAATTGTGGATTTAATTAGCGATGCCTACTTGTTTATCTAGTGTTTCCGATCGCGAGTCCCAGGCTAACTGGGTGAGTAAGCTAACCAAGTCTTATTATCAAGACGATCAGCAAGCTAAATTGATGAATTTACAAGCAGAAGTAGACTCTCTGTTGCAGCAGTTGGAAAACTTGAAGAACCAACGTCTAGCTGAAACTAACCAAAAAGAATAAGTCAATTTTGGAGACAGCGATTGCCAGTGCCTCTTTAATTTAAATTTGATTAGGGGGCGTGCTATTCAAAGCGCTGATTTTTCTCTGACCAGCGCCTCAGACTGTAGTTATGAGCATTTTCAACTAATAAAGCTAAAGATTGCACGTCTGAAAGCTTGGCGATCGCAGAGAGTCTTTGTAAGTCATTTTTGGTAAAATCACTGTAAATGACTTGATTTTTATCAGACAAAATTATAGTCCGGTCGCGGCGTTCTTCTATGTTTTCCGCCTGAATTTCAGGTGAAGACTGATTCAAGGATGCTATTGCTACTGCTGAAATAGTCAGTATTATCTCTGGTTGAGCATTATTTGTTAAATCAATCACTTGAACGGGCCAATTACCCAACTTTTCCTGCATCTGCTCAAAGGTAGGAATAGCACCAGCCGCAACTTCGCCAGATTGCTGTAAAGATTGCCACACACTCGATAATATTACCTTCACCCCTTGGGGATTTTGTTGATGCAGTTCTTGTAGAGTGATGGGAGATGGTTGTACCCATTCCAGTGCTGCATTTGTCAAAGCTAGAGGTTTGGGTTGGAGAACATCGTTTTGATTCTCTGGAATTTTTGGGCCCGCAACCAATAGGCGCAAAACTTTACCCTGTAGTTGCACTGCTTTGATAGCGGCTATAGTAATTTTTTGTTCTCCATTTGGCAACCAGACTATAATCTGAATTTCTGGGTCAGAAATGATTCCCAAAGTTTTCCAGAAAAATTTGGCGGCGGCAGTTTTGGATGGGTTCAAATTCTCAAAGGGGGAATTTAGCCAGCTTTTACCGTCATTAAATGCACTCACCTCTACCTGATACCAAACTTGATTATCAGTGAGTTTCAAGTCTGCTGAGGAATTTGGTTGCAGCCACTCGCTGCTAGTAACTTGAGTAATTGGTTGCACTGTACCAACAATCTGACTAGGGTGAGTAGAGGATATTTGCGACTTTGCACCTTCACTATTGAGTCTTGCTAATAGACCTTGAATATAGACAAGATTATCTTTTGTAATTTTTAGTTGCGTCTTTAACCAGGAATTAGCGTGTTCTTCTCCCTGCTGAACAGCCAAAATCAAAGCAAACCAAGCTTGCACATCTAGTCTATTTGGGTTTACCCGCAACGCTGCGGCTGTGCGATTCCACAACCGTTTTTTATCGGCTTTGAGCAGAGTAGCAATTTCTTGAGTATTATGTGGCGACGCTTCAAACACCTGTAATGCTTTCCCCCAACGACCATCAATCAAGTTTGCTAACACTTCTTGACTAGGACTTGCCCATTTTTTCTGGGCTTGGGTTTTAGTAAGTTGGGAATGCAAGCGAATCAAATCCATTTGCGCTTGCGCCACCTCTGGAAAAACTCCTTGGCGCTGTTTCTTGATGAATTTCAACCACTCAAAAGCTGGTGTCCATAGTCCACTACGGGCAATTGACAGGGCATTTTGGTATGCAGAATCTTTGAGGACTGCTGATTTGAGAGTAATCGCCTCTAATTCAATTGGTTTGAGGAATAACCTCACAGGCTTAACTTGGTAAACCTGTAAGTGCGGTTCTAAACCTATAGTTTGATCGACAACTAACTCTTTTGTACCATCACCAGTTACCTGCTGCCATCTGGGTAATTGTCCGTTGGGACTTGCCCAAGACAACATTTGTAGTAAATTGGTGCGTTGTGGATTGTAGTATACAACTTGACCATAAGCACCAGTTCCTGGTTGGTGTTGACCCTGCAAATTAAACCAAACCCCTGGTGATGGTGTCCCACCGTCAAAGCGTTGCACTTTAGTTAAAGGTAAGGGAACACTGATATCTTGGGGTTCTGATGTCTCATCAAATGAGGGTGAAATCACAGAGGATTCTTCTGGCCCAGTTATAGGTAATTGAGTGGCTAGATAGTAGTAATTTTCGGACTGAGATTTAAACTCTAACTCTTTTGATAGCTCGTAAACTCTGAGTTCCACAAGTGTTTTGCAATCAGATTGACAATTAGCACGCTGTTGCCAAACTGGGAGTAAAAAAGAGTCTTTCGCATCTTGACGTAAAGGCAGAGTTTCGCCAAATATTTGGTTTTTTTGACTCAAATCGAGTTGAATTTGTTTGAGAGTTTTGGGGCGTTCGTGGTTCCCAAGGGGGATTTGTGCCCATACAGGTAAAATTTTATTTAGCCAGCTTACCTGGTCTGGATTGAAGATGAAGAGAACGCTAATCCAGGCGAAAACCATAATTAGACTAGCACTAGTCAACAAAATTGCGTAGGCGCAGCCCGTCGTAGACATCGCTAGCGTTGACGACAACCACCTTCCCCCTTTGAGCTTTTTCTGGGGTTTTTTAACGATGCGTTTCATCACACCTGTATGAGGTTTATTTTGTTTAGAGGCTTTTGGTGTCAGCTTACGTGGACGATTTGCCATAGATTGGGGATTAAAAATTGAGGATTGGGGATTGAAAAAGAGGCAAGGGAGCAGGGGGGACAATTCAGAAAGGGTGATTCAGACCCATGTTCCGCTCTACTTCACGGCTCTCGGTTGGGGTCATTTCCCCCTGTTTCTTCGTTGAGAAAACTCTTTCCTAATTCCCAGTACCTAGTTCCCAATACCCAATACCCTGTTATACTCGTCCTTTCAGAAGTTGCCCAGAAAGATTAAGTCTAATTTTGAACAAAATCCGTAAATTTTCCCATGTGAACGCTAGACAATAGCGCATACACTCTTCACTTAGGTATGTGAGCAGAGTGTAAAAAGTTGAAAGGTATACTTATTAGCCGCAGTCATTGCAAAACCTGGATGCTCGCATGGTTACTAATTGCGGGAGTAAATGGAGTTGCACAAAAAGCATCAGCACAAGAGTACATCAATACAGAAGCTACTCAGGCGCAGGAGAGTATAGATTTAAATTCTCCTCCCCTTTCCCCTATAAATCCGATGGCGCAAGTTACATCGGTTTCTCAACTCAAAGACGTACAACCCAATGATTGGGCATTCCAAGCATTACAGTCTTTGGTGGAACGCTATGGTTGTATAGCAGGGTATCCAGATAGTAGCTATCGCGGTAATCGCGCTTTAACTCGGTATGAATTCGCCGCCGGTGTGAATGCTTGTTTAGATAGAGTCAACGAATTAATCGCTACAGCTACTAGCGATTTAGTTACCCGCGAAGATTTAGCAACATTACAAAAATTGCAATCAGAATTTGCCCCTGAATTAGCAACTTTGCGGGGTCGTGTCGATAGTTTAGAAGCCAAAACTGGCGAACTTGAAGCCAACCAATTCTCAACAACAACCAAACTCAGTGGACTACTAATAGTTGGTATTCAAGGACGGACTAGCAATCGTGGTGATGTCAATCCTAGAGATGGACAAAAAGATACAGATGATGCAGGGACAAACATTAATGTCATATCCCTAGCGCAACTATATTTGACTAGTCAAATCACTCCTAGTAGTTACTTGTTTACAGGTCTTTTAGATGGTAACGGAACAACTTCGCCTAGATTTACCAATAGTGTTTCTAGAAATGATGTTTTTCTTGGCTACGAAT
Source organism: Nostoc sp. (assembly GCF_036917775.1). Lineage (GTDB taxonomy): Bacteria > Cyanobacteriota > Cyanobacteriia > Cyanobacteriales > Nostocaceae > Nostoc. The sequence continues at coordinate 5,562 of NZ_JBALEQ010000112.1, read as the reverse complement.
TTCCTACAGATAGTTTGATTGTAAGTGACCTCAATTTTCATTGGCTGGTGACGGATAAATTAGCAGTAATGGTGGGAACAGAAGGCGTAAGTATGCCTGCTGCTTTCCGAGGCCCCAATCGGGTAGAAAGTGCTGCAACAGGGCCTCTGTCTTTTTTTGCCCAAAGAAACCCAATTTTAAATATGGGATACGGTCACGGCGGTATAGCTATTGATTGGCAATTTGCTAAACGCGCTAGTTTACAGGCAATTTATACTAGTTATCAACCAGGAAATCCCGGTAATAGTAGCGGTTTATTTGATGGAACCACAACTACTGGTGTGCAATTGCTGCTAACACCAACTGACACTCTAGATTTAAGCTTATATTACGTCAATAATTATTCTTCGGATGGTTGTTTGCTAACCTTTGTTGGTGATGAATGCTTAACTACAGTTAATACCACTACCGGAAAATCAGCACCTTTGCAAACTAATGCTGTGGGTGCGACTGTTACTTGGCAAATTTCACCTCGCATTAGCGCAGGTGCGTGGGGTGGTTATACTAAATCTTACATTCCTGGGCAATCGGGAAATGTAGAAACGACGAATTATATGGTGTTTATGAATTTCCCTGATTTATTTGCTAAAGGAAATTTGGGGGGAATTTATGTCGGTCAACCTCCGAAAATTACCAGTAGTGACCTACCTGTGGGGAATAATGTCCCTGATTTTATTAATACGGGTTTAGGACGTGCAGGTGGACAACCAGGGACTACCACTCAAATTGAGGCATTTTATCGTTTCCAGCTAACAGATAACATTAGTATTACACCAGGAATAATTCATCTCTTGCAGCCTGGTAATACACCAGATAGTGACTCAGTTACCATCGGCATTCTGCGGAGTACTTTTAGTTTTTAATTTTGCTTGCAGACAAACATTATAGAGCCTATAGCATATCAGACGAGAGAGCCATCTGATAAATTAAATTTTTTGGCGATTTTTGCGTCAGTTCTGGAGATATAAAAAAAGATTTGGCGGTGAGCCAAACCTCTATATAAATCCAGTGCATAACAACATCCCGAATTAATTTACTCATTATTAGATTCATAGGGCATCTTCCTATAGGATGTGTGCAAATATCCTCAAACCTGATAGGATATTTTTCTAAAAATACCAAATAATTAACGACAAAAAAGACGGGCGCTAGCCCGTCTTCTGTATAAAAAGTAAAAACATCTTGGTAATTTCTGCAATATATCAAAATACTCTAATCACTAGCTGCCAAATTGCCAAAGACTTATCAATCAACCACAAATATTATTTTCTCTGTACTTAAATGTATTTGTCGTTTCTAGATTTTACTCTCAATAAAAATTAATAGTTACTCAAAGGATTTAGTGATGATTTATAATAAAAATATTTAGTTTTCTCTTGTTATCGTTAATTAATATTGCATAAGGTGTGGTCTTAAGACACAAAAATGCGTAGGCGTTGCCCATCGTAAACATTGCACCATCACTTAGAGATAATTTATACTTGTCGGCATAGTATAATATTTTACAAAAATTACGCAAAATATATCTGTAGGGTAATTCATGAATTGCCCTTACAGTGCAGGTTTATTTAACATCAAAGAATAATCAATAAAAATTTATTTGTTAGGTAAAACCTACGTCAATACTGCTCGGTTTTTGGATTTTTAACTCGGAATTGGGTTTTGGGAAAAGGTTAAAGGTTTTTTCTTTCCCCTTTTCCGCAACCTCATTCCCCAAAACCCGACAAGTATTGAAACCTATCAGTATTAGATTTTTTATAGAGTACGTATTTCTACTAAACTTAGACGGCTAACTGTTAACAAGTAACAGCTAATTATAGTAAATAATTAGCAATTAAACATTAACAATTAGCCGTCAATCCCCTTGGGGAGTATTTAAAATTCAAATGTCAAAAGGATTTTCGTAGCAAAGTCACTCTAAGCACGCTCATCAAATCTAGTGTAGAAACCACCGTATTTTATCCAGTATTGTTTCAAAGTATGATGAGGAGTATGTAAACTAGCTTTAGCCTGATATAAAATTACTTGGCGATGATCGCCCATCCAGATTTTATTAATGGGGTCAACGGATATTACTGTTCCTCCTAAAGAAGCGACACATTGAGAGAATCTTTCAATGGTCGTATATTCTAATGTCTCGAATATAAAAAAGTTACCGGAACAAATCAAGTGGCGGCTACGAATCCAACAGCGCATCTTTTTTTCAGCCTGTGGAGGTAACATTTTATATTTAACAGATTCAAGCTGAATCAACATAATGCTCTCACTGCAAGTAATTCATCAGCAAAACTTTCCCGTTTTTCAAACCGCAAAGGGCCAGCAGTTGATCCCCATATCTGTTTGTGGGTTTCAATATCCATACCTTTATCTAGACTTATCCAAGTATGCTCGGTTATTTCTACGTCGCTGACTAGATATGTCTGGCAGCCATTGCGGTTAATCAGACATTGATTACCCGGTTCGACGCTACCCCGAAACATTTCACCCTCTCGTTGGAAAACCATCGAACAGTGATAACGCCGTTCGATACAATCTGGGGTGATGGTTTTGAGGATATCTAATTCACGAGCCGCACCTGCATAAAGCATCTGGTCTTTCAAGCTGTAATTTTCGATATAAATGCGATCGCCACAATCTACCAGTCTATGTACTCCCTGGCGGTAGGGTGTCCATAAATCGTGGTCATAAGCTTGTTCTGAATAAAAACCGATGGCGGAAAAAAATTCAATCGGTAAAGGACGGAAAAAAATGTGAATGTGGGCGTAAAGTTGGGGATTGGCAAAAGATTGCTTGTAGTTGCTAAAATCTCCTGCCATCCAAGAGGCTAAGGTGAGCAAATCACTAGCGTTGGTGCTAGATTCACTGGGTGCTATTGTCATAATTCAACCTCAGTAGTGACAAAACTAGATGATTCCTTTTATGTTTTAACCTGATATTACTAACTGGTTGAACTAGACAAAGAACGAATCTCTGAAGAAAAGGAAGCTGTTGTCACACCTTTACCATCACTGGTTTTAATTGTCGCTACCCGAAATCGCAGATTTGGTGTAGCAAACCAAATTCGCTCTTCAGCAGCAGCGTGTTCATACTCCGTCAGCAGGGTAAAAATCCCATCTTCACTCAAGTGGTATTTACCCACTGCTGGGATTGTCTCAGCGTATCCTTGGTCGCGTAAGAGTTTTCCCCTAGAAGGATTTTCTATATTTGGAATTGGCACCAGCACGGTACTACCAGAGATTGGTTTATCGTCCCAGTCTGACTCACCTTTCCAAGTCATCCGAAAGGGGTGAGTGATACTGCCGGGGTCGGTGTCATACAATTGACAAATTGCTAATACCGCCGGATCGTCGGTGGATAGAGACTCAATGTCAATGTTAGATAGGACTTGTTCAAAGTGAGCGAATGCTAAATGATGACCGCTACGTTGCGATCGCCATCGCCCAATTGAAAGTTCAAAAAATTCAGTAATTTCCATTAGAAAAGTGATTTTAAAAGGTAGCCTACAATCCAAGAAATATCTTGGCTAAATAGTTATTCTCCCTGTCTATATACTAGCTTTCTTGACTAAAACTGCATTTGGGAGTGCTGTACATGGATAGCAAGGCTTTTAGCCCCTGCTGAGTTAGGAATTAGGAGTTAGGCAATACGGTTCGGATAAGCATTTTTCACTTTCCTTCTGGTCTAGGAAATTGGCAAGGGGTAAAGGGGAAAGGATGTATTCAAAACCTTTTTCCTTTCCCCTTTAACCGAACAGTATTGAGGAGTTAGGGTTATTATTCTATCCCCAGTCTCACTGCCTACTTACCGACTTAAGCAACTTCAGTAAGAGCCTGTCAAGAAACAACTTTTACAATTTATTATCTAGAAAGCTTACTGAGAAGGCATTTCTAGCTCAAAAGAGGCAAGGTTGTTACATGACAAGCTCTAATACTGATAATTTTGCCGCCCATTGTATGAATATTTTGCACTTGTCCAGACAGTTGGTTGTAGTTAACTACATATTCAAGGTTGCCTAAACGAGTACGGAGACTAGCTGAACCTTTGACTGCCTTAATTAAGAAGCGTTTGCTGGTGCTGCTTACACTAGAACCAGCAGCAGGAGGCTTGATAGATGTGGGTAAATTTGCACCTATATCCCTGATTAGTTTAGCTTTGCGATCGCTATCGCTGCTTGCTACTCCTCTCAATAAGGTAAAGGTGCGGTTAAAGGTAACATTCTTAATTCCGATTTGGGAGCTAGTGCTGCGAGGATAAGGAACAATATTCTCGCCAAAATTCTGCTGATACTCTTCGCTATCGATATAGGATTCGATTTCAGCATCATAGCCCTGTTCGTTGTAGATGCGAACGTGTTCGGCAATTTCGGCTTGATCGGCAGGAGGACGACCTAGCAGGTGTTTGAAGTTTAGTTCAATGAACCGATATTGGGAAGAAGAACTGAAAAACAGAGATTGATAGAGTTCTGATTTGGCAACAGTGTTGACAAATTCGCGGACACTGATTTTGCGATCGCGCAATTGCGATTCCGCAGTAGCTAGGCGCTCACTTTCTAGCAAGTGAGCATTCCCTAAAACCTGTTTGTAAACCGCTCGAATCAGTGTTTGTAATTCACTTTCGCTGGTGTTTGGATGCAGTTCAAGACTAGGTGAATCAATAGCCCACAGTGACATAAAAGTATCTCCCTAAAAACGTAAATTAAATGAAATTTTTGAGTATCCTACCCCTTATGGGCGTGGAATTTAACCTCAGTTGTCAGTTATTTTTGCTACTGACTAGCATTTGTAAAACTTTATTTTTTTAAATTGCGTTAGATATCTTTGTTTATGACAACTGACGGCAGAATTTAGCAAATCCTAATCATGATGCTGGTCTAAAAGCTATTTAAACTATCTCCCAGTTAACAACTAGATTTTATGAGAAGGAATTCAGCAGATGTTAAAAAACTTTACATCTTTTTGAAAAAGGAGAAGTCATAGAGACTTTAAATCCTTATTAGTTTGAATTATTTAAGTTTTTACATCATTAAATACCTTTACACATTCTGATACGATGCCGAAACCATATTTATTAAATTTTGTTAAGTTAGATAATACTTTAGAGAAATTTAAGCTTGTTTTTAGAATTTGATTTGAGATTGGGATACAGGCGATCCTATTGTTGTTTTCCCTTGAGCAAGAGTATTTATCGTGCCGATTCGCTAAAGTTAATCTTGGTAAGTGGGCAAGAATAAATCAAACTATGTTACGTAATGTAAATTCAATTAGATTGGTTCTAAGTAAGCAGCTATAAGCGTGACTACAAACCTGGAATTATTCGCACTCACTTACCTTAACGAATTTGAAAAGTAGCCAGTTGGGTGATTAAATGGTCAAAATAGGGATTAAGAATTTCTTGCTGATTGGCTGGGCAGCGTTTCAAACTAGCAGCTTTAGAGAACACCACAGAATGATTGATCCTATGATCAGAGAAAGATAATTTTAGTATGCAGCCTACCTCATGTCTCCAAAATCTATCATTCAACTT
>NZ_JBALEQ010000111.1:0-19297 GCF_036917775.1 Nostoc sp. | reverse complement strand
ACTTTATTTACTCACTTAATTTCCAATTGATGATGTATCAAAAAAATGTCTTAGTTCGAGTGCTGTGAATGGATTTTTTATTGTTTGTGAGAAATACGGGCCTAGAAGGTACTATGTTGCAAACAGCACCTTTAGATAATCATCCTAGTGTTCCAGTCAAACTGATCCAGTATGTAAAAAACACTCTAGAAGCAGTTGTAATTGACGATCTCAAAACCCATCTGCCTAGTGTGATTGGGGAATATATGCGCCAGCATCAACCCAAAAGTGCGCTGTGTATGCCAATTCGGAATCAGGGGCACTTACTGGGGATTTTGTATTTAGAAAATCAGCTAACAATGGGTGCATTTGTGGGCGATCGCCTAGATGTACTCCAATTATTAACCACTCAAGCGGCGATTTCCCTCGAAAATGCCCTACTCTACAATACTCTAGAGCAAAAAGTAGAGCAGCGTACCCAAGAACTCTACAGCAAAAATCAGCAATTGTCGCATACTCTCCAGGAATTACAACAAACCCAAGCCCAATTGATTCATGCTGAAAAAATGTCGAGTTTAGGGCAAATGGTTGCTGGCATTGCCCATGAAATTAATAACCCAGTCAACTTTATCTCCGGTAATATTAGCCATTTAAAAAATTATTTCCGGGACTTGCTAAGTGGTATTAGTCTCTATCAACGTCACTATCCACAACCTACCACTGAAATTCAAACTTATTTCCAGGAAAAAGATTTAGATTACGCAATCAAAGACGTACCCAATCTAATAGATTCAATAGAACAGGGTAGTCAACGCATTCAAAATATTGTCTTATCTCTGCGAAATTTTGCCCGCCTTGATGAAGCAGATATCAAAGCTGTAAATGTTCATGAGGGAATTGAGAATACTTTGTTAATTCTGCAACACCGACTCACTAAAATTGAAATTATTAAAAACTATGTCGAGCTTCCGCTAGTGAGTTGTCATGCCAAACAAATCAATCAGGTAATCATGAATGTTTTGAATAACGCCATTGATGCCTTAAATGAAGCAAAAATAACAACTCCTACTATTACAATTCGTACCGAACTGAGCAATTCTCTAACCAATAGTGTGAGTATTTGCATTGTCGATAATGGAACTGGAATTTCTGATGAAATGCAAAAACGAGTATTTGACCCCTTCTTTACCACAAAAACTGTCGGTAAAGGAACGGGATTAGGACTGACCGTAGCTTACTCTATTATGTCAACTCATGGCGGACAAATTAACGTCTTTTCTAAGTTAGGACAGGGAACAGAATTTGAGATTATTTTACCTATCCAAGGATAAAGGTGGGAGGCAATACGGTTCGGATAAGTGCAAATCCCTCAAAGCGTGGGCTAGAGAGGGATTTTTGGGTATTGGGTATTGGGTGTTAGGGATTGGATTGCTAGTTTAAATTATTTGCTTTCTCAACTGCTGCCTTGAACTCTTCAAAGGTAATACTACCGTCTTTGTCCAAATCATAATTTACTAGCAATTCCTGGGGACTAGTGGTATTTGTTTCTGATGAAACGATTGCACTTAATCCAGGACTTAAAAAAAGATCATTAATGGATACTTTGCCGTCTTGATCGCTATCTAAGGTATTAAAAAGAGATTGAAGCTCTTGCTCGGTTGTCATAAGTTTCTTATCTGAATTAGTTTTTCAACTTAATATCTCATTAATCTGTGATTAATTTCTCAAAATTAAATAAACTTGTGTCTTTAGACGTAGAAACAGCTATCCCTAGGGCTTAGATTGGGTGTACTTTGTGGGTTAAAGGGTTTAAGTCTGACGATGAAAATAAATCGACATGGACGCGCCTTCTTGCTAGCGTAGTCAGATATACAGCTAATCTTCAGTTATGGCTTAGTAAATTATGGCTCGTTTGTTGTGAAAGCCTCCCTGAACTGCCACGTATGTAGATAATCACCTTTATAATTTACTCTATTGTAAAAAAACTTATCTATTGAAAGATGTTCCAGTTTCTAGTATTTAACAAAATATAGATATAATTTTGTACTGATTAATTGAAAAACCGCTTGAGCATCCAATAGTAGGAGTCTTTATGAGTTTACCAATTAAAGAAATTGTCTTAGCGCCAGGAGAAGGTAATCATCTAACTACTGGTAATAGTGAAATAACATTTAAGGTAGTTGGTGCTGATACTCATGGTCACTTGGGATTGTTTGAAAACTTAATACAACCAGGTGGAACTGCTCCAGTACTGCATATTCATCGACAAATGGAAGAAATGTTTTATGTATTAGAAGGAGAAGTAGAAATTCAAGTTGGTAATCAGATAGTGCAGGGGAAACCAGGGTCATTTGTGTTAGTTCCACGTAATACACCTCATACATTCGCTAACCGAGGAAGTCAACCTGCAAAATTATTAATCATGTTTTGCCCAGCAGGAGAACGTGAAAAGTATTTTGAAGGATTAGCTCTACTTCTCAAGGACGGACAGACTCCAGATCGAGATGCTCTTGTAGAATTGATGCGGAAATTTGATCAGGAGCCAGTAGAGATTTAATTATTGATTGATCGTGCGTTGTTCCTGTTAAGGTATTAAGCAAGAGAGAACAACGCTACTATAATAATACTTGTAGAGACGGCGATTTATCGCGTCTCGAAAACCAAAAATTTTTGCCAGTAGCTCTTAACCCAACCATATTGGATTATAGGTAATTGAAGACATAGTTACCATCATATAAGTCAGAACTGATTAGTAGAACAGAAGTTGGTTCTTCACTAAAATCAGCGATCGCACTGTAGACGAATAGGATTTATTTAAGGCAAAATCGGCAGCAAAGAAGCCGGGTTTCTGGAACCTCTTAAGTAAGTGCAATCGGACTGTAACATAACCGTTAATGACTAACCTGAACTATACCAATCAGAACTTGCAAAATCGGTCTTTCAAAGGGCAAGACTTATCTGGCGCAGATTTTGCTGGCTCAGACTTGCGGGGGTGTAATTTTACAGGAGCAAACTTAATTGGGACAAACTTTCAGAAGATCAAAACAGGACAGAGCGATCGCCAATTTCTCTATCAGCACCCACTCGCTCACGCCAGCAGTGTCAAATTATTGTAAATACAATCAATCAGTTTCTCTACCTTAAAGGCAAATAAGTATTATGGTCAGGCGGCTTGCATGATTTTTGCTTCTCTTCAACTTTTAAAACATCTTCTAAATTATTTCCCCTAGTTCTCCCCGATTTATCTCTACATTAAAAGCAGTTCAGCAGAGAAAGCTGCACCGGACAAATGCAAATTCTCTGCTGGAACTGTCTAAATCAAATCAAATGTAGCTAAATACTAAGTCAACAAAAACGGAGAATAATTCTATGTTATCACAAATCAAAGAACTACTGGCAAATGCTCAACTGCAACAAAAGATTGAAGAAGCAACTAACCTAGCAGAATCCATCAAATTGATTATGGCTGCGGGTGCCGAAAAAGGCTACAACTTCACGACTGAAGCTATTTCTCAAATGCTGACAGATTTAAATTCTGTAGAATCCTACGAGTTGAATGAAGAGGAATTACTCAGCGTTAGTGGAGCAATGATGTCTGCTAATCATACCAATAAAGATATTGACTGGCATTGTACAGCAGGTTGCGCCTAGCTAAAATTAGGCAATTTTGATACCTTGCACCAAGAGTTAATAAACAGTGGTGCTTGGTAACATATCTCCCCTTCTTACTCTCTGCAAGAGGAGTTGGGGGGATTACATTTATATACATCATAAATGTGGCAAGTATTTCTTGAGATTTAAATTTAAGCTTTATTTCAGACTACTGGTATCTATTCCCACCAATATAGCGTCCACCAAAATTGTTTCTGCTCCTGTTTAGCTACTACCATGAAGAATTTAGCCATAGCCCAACAGCTTGTTCCATCTCAGCAGATTACACCACACGACCTAGCAATTATCGTTGCCAATGCCAGCTTTATCGGAGAACGCCTCCAGACAGAACAATTTGTCATTGATGGCGATCGCATCCATGAACCGGAAATTAACCATCGGATCGATCGCTGGTGTCAAGTCGTGGCACAAGGCAGCTGGGATATGTTGCATAAACGCTTACAGTGGGATGGGTTAGAGCTTGATAGCATTCGTCCCTTATTAGGAGGTGTACGGCTTGCCAAGCAATTATTGCCAGACTGGGCAGAAACTTTGGGGCAAATCATGCAAACTGCTAAAGAATTTATCCCAGCAAGAGAAACATTTTTACCAATCGAATCACAAAATTCCATCCCTTTTGAAGACCTTCTGTTACCAGCTATTCAGGTTGCTAGAGAGCAATTATTGTCTCGCCTAGGTTTTGTGCAACTTACACACGACTCTCTTCCCTTATCGATTTTTACAGAAGCAGCTTACCGCTCTTTGGAACGCAGTTTGCTACAACAACTAGCAAGACTTTGTAGTAAAACACTGGATTTTGAATTTTCGCAGGTACGCTCGTTTGGCAGGAACTTGCTTAATTTGTTGGAACTGAAAACAAAGAGCGGTAACAATATAAAGTACACGAAGTTTGTCAATCAACTCCTGCAAGATGGATTGCTGACATTCTTCCAAAAGTATCCTGTCCTTGGTCGGTTAGTGGCAACGACAGTAAATTTTTGGGTAGAGTCCACAGGCGAATTTATCGAGCGCCTGGCTCACGATATAAAAGACATTCAACAAATTTTTGGCTCAACATCAGCTAAAGACAAAGTTGCTGCTGTCCAAACCTCTCTTTCCGATCCTCACAAGCGAGGACGAAGCGTTATTTTACTTACCTTTGAGTCTGGGTTAAAACTTGTCTACAAACCCAAAGATTTAAAACTAGAAGCAGCTTTTAACAACTTTTTGACTTGGTGCAATCACCACAGCCAATTATTAGATTTCAAAGCAATCCAAGTTCTTAACCGAAATGATTATGGTTGGGTGGAATATGTAGAGCATCAGCCCTGTGTTGATGAAGCCGCCGCCGCAAGGTTTTATCAACGAGCTGGAATGTTGTTGTGTGTGATTTATGTTTTACGGGGAACAGACTGTCACTACGAAAACTTAATTGCCAGTGGAGAACATCTGGTGTTACTTGACATGGAAACTTTGTTACACCATGAAGCTAAGGCGATCGAAAATTCACCAGATGCTCAAGAGTGGGAAACAATTGCGATGCAGCAGTTTTGGAACTCCGTACTCCGCACAGGATTTTTACCACGTTGGGACTTGAGTAGCGATCACACTGTTGCTTACGATATTAGTGGCTTAGGTAGTACGGCTCTCCAGCAGTCACCCCGAAAAGTTCCTCGTTGGCAGCTAATTAATACCGATGATATGTACTTGCGCTATGAGTCTGTCACTTTACCTATAGAGAAGAATGTCCCTCGCATAGGTGATACCGTCTTATCTCCCCATGATTATCAGGCGCAAATTGTTGTCGGGTTCGAGCAGATGTATCGCTTCTTGATGGCGCACAAGTATGTTTTACTAGCGCCCAATAGTCCACTAGGAGTTATGCAGAAGCGGCAGGTACGTTTTATCTTCCGCCACACTCGGCTCTACGGGACAATTTTGCAAAAAGTATTGACACCGGATTATCTCAAGTGTGGGGTTGACTACAGCATTGAACTAGAGCAACTGAGTCGCGCATTTTTGGTGGCTCAAGAAAAACCGAATGCCTGGCCTATATTCAATGCAGAAATGCGAGCAATGGAACAATTGGATATTCCTTACTTTAGTGCTAGTGCTGCTAGTAATGAGTTGAATGTAGGAGAGCATCTCTCAATTCCTGGGTATTTCAAACAACCTAGTTACCAACAAACTCTCGCTCAATTGCAGGCTATGGATGAAACAGACTTGGCTCGACAAGTAGCAATCATTCAAGGTTCCTTCTATGCCCAATTAGCGCAAACCTCAACTGGAGAACATGAGAAATGGCAAGCCGAGTCACTACCATTACTCACCACAGAACAACTGATTGCAGAAGCACAGGCGATCGCTACTCAACTAGAAACCAGAGCTATTACAGATTTTGATGGTAGCATCAACTGGATTGGCTTAGTCTCGGTGCCAGAAGCAGAGCGATTCCGGTTGCAAGTGTTGGACTACAGTTTTTATGAAGGACGCTGTGGGATTGCTCTGTTTTTTGCAGCACTTGCTCAAATAACTGACGATCCACGCTCAGATGAGTTGGCATTAAAAAGTTTACAACCCTTGCGTCAGCAAATCCAAACCCTTGATTTAGAATCTCGGCAACGAATGGCTAGCTTTGCAGGAATCGGTGGTGCAACTGGCTTGGGTTCGATGATCTATACCTTAGTGAAAATTAGTCAATTTCTGGGTGATGAAACACTATTACAAGATGCCCAAGCATTAGCCAGTTGGATAACACCAGAACTAATTGCTGGGGATAAAAAATTGGATATCATTGGCGGATCTGCTGGAGCCATTTTAGGGTTATTGTCCCTTTATCAAGCCACAGGTAAGGAAAATATTTTACTGAAGGCGATCGCCTGTGGACAACATTTACTAACTCATCGCTACAGTGAGACAGGTGCAACCAGAGCATGGCAAACCCTTGGTAAAATCCCCTTGGCAGGTTTTTCTCACGGAGCCGCAGGAATTGCCTATGCGCTGCTGCGGCTCTACACAGTTACCCAAGATCAATCCTATTTGGCAGCTGCTCAAGAAGGTATTGAGTATGAACGCACCGTGTTTTCTGAGTCTAGGGGCAACTGGCCAGTTTCTCACAAAGCAGAACGAACAGGAGGAAAAGTTACCTTTCCTAGCCAGTGGTGTCATGGTGCAGCCGGGATTGGCTTGGCGCGGTTGGGTAGTTTGGAAATTTTGAACACAGCAGAAATTCAACAAGAAATTGAAATTGCATTGCGAACCACTGAGAACTTTGGCTTACAAGCCATCGATCACCTTTGCTGTGGCAATATGGGTAGAGTTGAGGTGTTGCTAGTGGGCGCTCAACGTTGCGATCGCTCCGATTGGCATCAAATTGCTCTCCAAAATGCGACGAATGTCGTAGCTAGAGCCAACCGAACTGGAGCTTATCAACTATTTGCTAACTTGCCAAGTTCTGTATTTAACCCCGGTTTATTCCAAGGAACTGCTGGTATTGGCTACGAGTTATTACGTTTAGCAAACAATGACTTACCCTGTGTATTGTTGTGGGAGTAACACCATTTCTTTGTGAGGTTGCGCCAAACCCGTAGGTAGGGGAGTGTGGGGAGTCTGCGGGGTCAGATTTCTTCCCCATCCTCCCACACCTCCCACACCTCCCACACTCCTTGATTTCTCACTTGTGAGAAATCAAGGTATAAGTCGCCACGCTGCACAAACAGAAATCAAACCGGATTCTTATACTATTAATAACAGTTGACAAATGACTTTTAACAAATGGCTTTATCTAACGAATTATGGGCAGCAAATCAAGACTTAGCCCAAGCTTGCCTAGAGCATCCTTTTGTTCAAGGCATTGGCGATGGTATTCTTGAGCAGGTAAAATTTGCTTACTACGTGGGGCAAGATGCTTTTTTCTTAGAAGGTTTTGCACGGGCGTACAGTATCGCCGCAGCTAAAGCACCAGACTGGTTAGGTTTTACCACATTTCATAACTTAGCGAGTTCAGTTTTAGAAGAACTACGGCTGCATAGTAGCTATGCTTCCCAGTGGGGAGTGAATTTACATTCTGTGGAAGCTGGCTATGCCACCCGCCGCTATACTGATTTTTTGTTAGCAACTGCTTGGGGTGGAGATGTGGGTTTGACTGCGGCGGCGATGTCTCCTTGTATGCGTTTGTATGGCTTCTTGGGAGAACAGTTGGCTCTTCATGGTATTCCTAACCATCAATATGCAGACTGGATTCGTACTTACAGCAGCACAGACTTTCAATCGCTAATAAAACAATTAGAAACTTTAGTTGAAAATTATGCTACTAACAATGCTGTAGTGAATTCAACCTACCGTTATGCGATGTTTTGTGAGCATGAATTTTTTCAAGCTGCGTGGATTTATGTTAATAAATAAGTAATTATATAGGACTCATATTTGATTTTTTAAAAAACTCCGTACAACTCAACGCATTGCCAAATTATGCTGCTGCGGATTGATTGGTTTTTCTTATATTTTTTCTAAAGCCAAATTTGTGAGTATACTATATTCGTGTGCTTCTTACCAAATATAAATAAAAGTATTTTATACACAGCGATCGCTGGTGTATAGAACAAAGTTACATATTGAAGAACAATTCCTAGATTTTGGCAGAACTTGTACTTATAAGTTCTGTTATTGTGTGTTGAAGGCACAGAAAATTGTATAATCAACAACCTATCAAGCAAAAATTTCGTTTTCTATAGAGAATGACAGAAGTAATTAGAACAGGGAGCCTAAATAACATTGAGTCCATTGAGTTTGAAAAGCGGTGCTTGCACAAAGCCAGAGAAATAGGCGATCGCAACAGTGAAGTCGTTTGTTTAGCAAGTTTGGGCAATGCTTATCAGTCCATTGGGGAGTACCATCTGGCAATTGAGTTTTATCAGCAGTGGTTGGATATAGCGAAAGAAATAGGCGATCGCTTCGGAGAAGCCAAATCTTTGTCTGGATTGGGTAACGCTTACCAATCACTGGGAAAATACCAGCGAGCAATCGAATTTTATCACCAGTGGTTGAGTATCACCAGGAAAATAGGCGATCGCACTGGAGAAGCCATTTGTCTAGGAAGCTTGGGCAATACTTATGAATACCTAGGCAAGTACGATCAAGCGATTGAGTTTTATCAGCAGTGGTTGAGTATCACTAAGAAAACAGGCGATCGCACTGGAGAAGCCATTTGTCTAGGAAGTTTGGGCAATACTTATGAATCATTGGGGCAGTACAAACTAGCAATTGAGTTTTACCACCAATGGTTAGAACAGACAAGATTAATTAGCGATCGCAATGGAGAAGGCATGGCCTTAAGTGGTCTGGGAAGTGCTTATAATGCTCTGGGACAGTACGAAAGGGCAGTTGAGTTTCATCAATATTCATTAGAGATTAGAAGGAATCTTGATGACCAAAATGCAGAAGCAAACTCCTGGTTTAATTTGGGTTTAGTGTTAGAAAAAATCAATCGTGAATCAGAAGCAATGAATGCCTTTTGCAATGCTCGCGGCATTTATCACGCAATGGGAATTGATGCCAGCCTGCAAGATTGTAACCATGCAATTGAGCTTCTTTCTCAAAATGTTTCAAGCATAGCATCTCGTTTCTGGTTTGGGAGATGGTTCAGTCATTTATCCCAGTTCATCAAAACTGATTCTAACCAGTAAATCTTCTATCACTGATTCAGGTAATATAAGGATATTTTAAAAGTTTTTGACCATTTTAATCGCTAAAGTATAGATTAAAATCCACTTTTAAAACATCCTCTGAATCCAGTGAGATTATATCAAGAGGATGGATATTTATTAAATACTGCAACTGAGTTATTACCATCAAAGGCAAACACTGTAAACGGGTCTTTTCGATTCCCCATCTCCATTCCAGGAGTACCTACAGGCATTTGGGGAACAGATAAACCAACAACATTTGGCTTTTCTTGAAGCAAACGTTTGATGTCGTTTGCTGGAACGTGTCCTTCTATGACATATCCATTAACAATTGCTGTGTGGCAAGATGATAAATTATCCGGTACGTTGTACTTTTGTTTGACTGTTTCGATGTCAGGCGTGGAAAAGTCTGTGATTTGAAAACCTTGTGTCTTTAAGTGGTCAATCCACCCACCACAACAGTTACATTCAAGACTATGATATACAGTGGCATTTAGCGCTGTTGATTTTAATGGTGTCTGTTTATTCTGGATGTGTCTAGTAGTACTTACCAGTTGAGCATTAACTGCAAGAGAACCAGGAAAAACAGCTTGAGCATTACTTATAGAAGCGGTGCTTCCCAAGATGCCCAATACCCCTACTGTGAGACAAATTGTTACTACGATACGTACCACGATGGGAAGTAACGATTTTTGCCAGCAATAAATAAATTCTTTGTGCGACATCTGAGACTTCCTGATTACAACATTGCATAAATTTGTTTTAACAAATTCTCTTCAAAAAGACTCTGCGTACCTTTCCTTTGTGCTTAGTTTCCGTCCCTCTACATTTAAAACACAAAAAATTTAGCCAATGCGTCGCTTTAAAATGCCATTGCATTGCCTAACAATGCCATGGCATCACCTTACAATACCAATGCGTCGCCCGACAATACCATTGCATCACCTTACAATGTTATTGCATTGCCTGACCATGCCAATGCGTCGCCTGACAATGCCATTGCATTCCTCTGCATTTAAAAAATAAAGTTACGATTTTAAGTGATGAGAACTGCTTTGTATCCCAAAATTCTTGTAGAAGTGAGAATGTCACTCTACAATTAACTAATGACTATTGACCCATTTGCAGCACTTGTAGGACAACCGCAAGCCATAGAATTACTTACTCAGGCTGTCAGACAAAACCGGGTTGCTCCAGCGTATCTATTCGTGGGGACAGATGGTATAGGAAGAAGTTTAGCAGCAAAGTGCTTTATAGAATTGCTATTTTCTAGTGAGTTGGGAGTCACTACGGCTTTACAAAACCGTTTGCGTCAGCTGAACCATCCAGCTTTGTTGTGGGTGCAACCGACGTACCAATACCAGGGACAACGATTAACAGCAGCAGAAGCGGTTGAAAAAGGACTTAAGCGTAAAGCACCACCCGTAATTCGGCTAGAGCAAATTCGGGAAATTACCGAGTTTTTAAGTCGTCCACCTTTAGAAGCGCCAAGGAATGTGGTGGTGCTGGAAGAAGCCCAAACAATGGCAGAAGCCGCAGCTAATGCTTTACTTAAAACTTTGGAAGAACCGGGACAGGCGACGTTAATTTTAATTGCACCTACACCTGAGTCTGTTTTGCCAACTTTGGTGTCACGCTGTCAACGCATTCCTTTTTATCGCTTAGATGCACAGTCTTTGGCTGTTGTACTTACACAAACAGGTCATCAAGAAATTTTGCAAAATCAGGCAGTGCTGAGTATAGCAGCTGGCAGTGCTGGAAGTGCGATCGCATCTTACGAGCAATTACAAACTATTCCCCCGGAGTTACTCGAAGATTTAAAAAAAGCCCCTGCTTCCTACCGCAAAGCCTTAGAGTTAGCCAAGAAAATTGATAAGGATTTAGATACAGAAGCCCAACTGTGGTTAGTTGATTATCTTCAGCAATTCTACTGGCAGCGTTGGCATCAACCAAGTATTATTAATCAACTAGAACAATCTCGTAAATATTTACTTGCTTACGCTCAACCAAGGCTAGTTTGGGAATGTCTGCTTTTATCTATATGTCAAAAATAAAAATTGTATTCACATACTTTTGTACAAATTTCATAGTCCGTCGTAGACATCGCTCTTTAATTATCCACCGCTTTGAGACTGCTGGTAGCGACGCAAAACAGATTGGATATTTTTTTTACAAACCTCTTCACCAATTACCTGAGAAAGCGATCGCCATAACTGAGAACCTACTTGTTTGATATAGTCGTGTTCATAACTTATCTGCTCCGCAATTTCCGCATAAGTGTGTCCCAGCCAACTTTCCAGTAAAACCACAGATTGAACATCATTGAGTCTTTGCCCAAAAGTAGAGCATAAAAGAGTATCGACTAGATTTAGCGCCTCTTGTGCCGTCATGAGTGAGCCTACTTCATTCATCCGTTGAACTTCTGAAATATCTCCTTCAAAGAACATATTTATGTAAATTTTTACATTTGTTTACAGTAAAAACTCACTTTATCTCACCGACAGAGCGCTTATATTTAAGCTAATAATTAATACAGTGTAATTATGCTCACATCTCAAAGTATAAAAAGGAAATCAGCAAGATGAAATTTGGTATTGATATGGGACACAACTGTCCTCCAGATACAGGAGCAACAGGCATCAAACAAGAAGATGCTTTAACTAAAGCAGTTGGTACACAATTGATACAAAAACTCAGAGCAGCAAATCATACCGCCATCGATTGCACTCCTACAAGCGCTAGCAGTGTAACCGATTCTCTGAGACAACGAACTAATAAGGCAAATGCCAATAACGTTAATGTCTATGTTTCTATTCACTTTAATAAATTTAATGCTAAAGCTCATGGCACAGAAGTTTACGCCATTAGTAACGCATCACAAGGTATTGCGGAATCAGTTCTCAAAGAAATTGTTCAACTTGGTTTTTATAATAGAGGAGTGAAAGATACAGGTTTCTTTGTTCTGAAGAATACCCAAATGCCAGCTATTTTAATTGAGTGCTGCTTTTGTGATTCTCAAGTAGATATGGATCTATTCGATGTTGAAAAAATGGCGGAAGCAATTAAAGATGGATTAATAGGTCAGCCAAAACCAAAGGAACCTAAAGCTGATAAGAAATATGTTTTGGAAATTACAACAAAAACCTTCTTAAAGCCCTCTACAGAACAGGCATCAGACTTACCAAAAGATTCTATCTTTGAGATTGAGCCAGGAGACTACACAATTTTAGATGTCAGTTTTGAAGAAGGTCATTATTCAGTTAAGTGGCCTGATCAAAGTAAAGGAAACCGAAACGAGCATTTTGTTTATGCTGGACACGCCAAAGTTCTAGAAAAAGATTAACTAATTCTATTTCAATCATTTGTTAATATCTACAACCCCGACTTATCTAATAATTCGGGGTTATACAAATAGTTTTTACAAGGAAAAACCCATGCCATTGCTAGATGATTTAGTAAACAATTATTCCAACAAAGATTTAGGCAAAATATTTACACAAGTTGGTATTGAAAGTGCAAAAATTACTGATATTAATCGGCAAATTTTAAAAGAAGTCACCCTTGCTCAATGGTTACTAGAATCCAGCAGAGGTAAAAGCGACCTTGCTGTCAATGCTAATAATTTTGCGGGATTAAAATGGCGAATTCCTGATATGAAAGGGTTTGCCGAACCTGTGAAAATCAAGGTTCCTTCTGAGCCAGAAGAAGTTGAGTTCTGTAAATTTACGGATATAGACGCTTTTCTTATTGGTTATTGGAAGTTTTTAACTCGCACACCGTATAAAGGTTTAGAAGAGTATACTAATACACCAGAAAATTTCCTTGGCTTTCTCAAGGCTAAAGGCTATTCATCCGATCCTAAATATGTCAGTAAAGTTGTAGACTTGCTTCCAGAGGCACAGAAGTTACTGGCTAATGCAGGTGGAGTTACCATTCCCGCTTCAGTGGTAAAACTTCAGTTAATTCGTGTGCCAAAAGAAGTTGAATTAGGGCAAAATTTCAGGGTTGAAGGCGTAGCACCTTTAACCGGCAGTGGCAAAGTTTTGTCGATTACGAGTGACGATAAATCTCCAGCCCTAAGTGTAGCAATTAGTCAGGATGGCAAATGGCAATTTGATTTCGTTTTTAAGCAAGAAGGCGATCGCCGGATGATAATTACTCTTGACGATCAAACTTTAGAGATCCCCATTAAAGTTGTTGTTCCTTTTGATAACAAGGACGATGAGAACACTCAACAACCTACAGCATCCAGCTTACCAGGAGCAAAGGTAATTAAACTCGATGGTAGTGTGGGAATTGGCGGAGTCAATAAAGCTGCTGATGTTAAGGCTATTAAAGCGCGATTGTATGAGCTAGGCTACAAATGGGTAGGCGATCCTGACAGTGCAGACAGAGACAGAGGACTATTTGATGCGATCAAACTATTTCAATCAATTATTGCCGGTCGCAGTACTGTTAATGGTGATGGTAGAGTTGATGTTGGTGGAATAACTCATCGATGGTTGCAAGCAGCTAATGCACCACGGTGGGAGTTGATGCCCAAAAGTGACCCGAATAATGGTTTAGTTAACGGTGAACTGGAAGATACTCAAGATAACCACGATTTTGGAACACACTGGTTAGCTGATGTGATTAAAAAAATTGCCCAAGATTATCAAAACAGTTATCGTAACACTCACCCCTTAGCTGCTCCATTCGCAATTAACGATGTTAGTCTTCCTCATGGAGGCGATACTCCCGATCATCATGGACATGAAACTGGGATGATGTGCGATATTTACTTACCCCAAAAAAATGGGAATTTTGGTGGTATTGTTTGGTCAAGTTCTAACTACGATCGCGATGCTGCACGAGCTATTCTCAAGTCGATTACTAATCAAAAGCTGGTACGGGCGGTCTTTTTCAACGATCAACAGCTAATTAAAGAAGGACTTTGTGTTTCTCTAAATGGTCACGACAATCATATTCATTTTGAAATTAACCCACCAGTAAGGAGCTAATTGTTGGTGAGTTTTAGATACTTTGGATATTACAACTTCTGCCCTGCGTAAATGGATCGCACTTCACCATTACGGCGGATGACAGCTTCGCCATTACTAACCTCTACCAATGTCCAACCGCTTTCGCCAATGCTTTCACCCATATTGATGCGGCGAGTCACGCCGTCAATTTTAAACAAAGCAGCAGATTTGTTACCTAACTCTAGCAATCCTTCGAGAGTATTACTCGGAGCCACTGCGATCGCAGTTGCCGGATATACTTGTTCCTGGGTAATAGTTGGTTCTGACTCTGGCGCAAGTGCTGCACGTAATGGAACCACTGGTAATGCAGGTAGAGGCTTAGGTGTTTGCCGGACAGTAATAGGTGCAGTTCGTCCAGCTACAGGTTTAAGTTCTGCTCGTACAGCCGCCGCTAACATATTGACGGTTACAGGCTTGGCAGCTTGTTGCACCGTATTTAGGGCAGTTTTCACCATGTTAGGTTGAGATGCCTGCAATGCACTGGCAACTTGTGGTAGAAGTGCGGGACTACCAGGAATTGCTGGCAGCGCGTAGCGCATTGGCGACGGCGCTTGATAAACGGGAACATAAATCCGTTCGACAACGCTGCCGGAACGGTTAGGGGCTGGTGGTGTATTATTGGCCAGAAGTGGAAGTGGTGGTAAATTCCCACTTGTTTGCCCGTTACCAAAAGCTATTTGATTAGTATTTGTCTGATTAGAGAATCTCGAACTGAAAGATTTTTGATTGCCTTTTAATTCTTGCTTGTCTATAACTGCCAGCGCTCCCAGCATATAGTCAACCAAATCTGCCTCAATTTCTGTTTTTCCAGGCAATTGTGATTGCGGCGCTAGAAGAGCTTGCTGGGTAAAGTTGGGATTTAAAAGATATACTACTCCAGACTGTACCAAGTAGAGAATACCAGCGATCGCCACGCCTAAAGTTGTTCCGACAATCAGCAGTTTGCCCAAAGTCCGGCTGCTTTTTTGACGCTTTCTAAGAACTGGTTTAATGGTGGCGTTATCAAAGACAACGGTACTCAAGTGCTTGTTATTATTTTGAGTAACTGACTGTCCGTTTGGTAAAATAATCTGTGGTATCGTAACTGTTTGCAGAGGCACGTATTCTGGAGGCGAGTGGCGTTGAGCTTTGTTCTGCCTACCATGCCTAACGGTTTGAGAAGGCAGATTATCACTAACATCCAGAATGTAGTCGATATCGGCAAAGAGTTCATCCATGAGACCATCAGCATAGTTTTCTATCGACCAAGGCTCGTTGGCGATTAAGTCTTCTGATGGTTCTGGTACTAGGAGACGGGTACTGGCTTCTTGTAACATAGACGTTCTGGGTTATTGCTAGGACGAGGAAACGCCGCGCCTACTGCCTGGGAGTTAGGATTACAGATGAGATATCCAATCCGCCGTCTTATTGAGACGAGTTGGTTGAGCGTTGGTATTAAAATCAACTTTAATCTGGAGATTGTTGATGATAGCAGTACTAATAGTTATGTCATCTATCATACCAATCTCCCTGCCTACTACTATACTCAGTCTTTATCAAGTTTGTGTTAAGCTAACGCTGGAAACTCATGCTGGCTCTTGGTTTTACGCAATTCTAAATATAATAATAAAGCGTTTATATCGGCTGGGTTTACACCACCGATACGTGCAGCTTGACCAAGAGTGAGTGGTTTTACGTGAGTCAGCTTTTCCCGTGCCTCTTTGGATAGGGTATCAATCGTGGTATAATCCAAATCCGCAGGTAATTGGCGGTGGGCTTGCCGGGCAATTTGGTCAATCTGATTTTGTTGCCTAGCGAGATAGCCATGATATTTGATGTCAATTTCTGCGCCTTCTTTCTCGGCGCGGTTGAGGTTGGGGTTTCCTAGTCCGAATCTGTCGAGGTCAACGTAATGGAATCCTGGACGGCGCAGTAAGTCGTTGAGGGTAATTGAACCTTTGATTGCTTGTTGGGTATCAGATGCGATCGCTATTCCCATTTCATCATGTTCTTTGACTCGTGTAGCTTGCAATCTTTGTTTTTCTGTGGTAATGTTCGCTTGTTTTTGGGTAAATAGATCCCATCTGCGATCGTCAATTAAACCAATTTCTCGTCCCAAGGTTGTCAAACGTTGGTCGGCATTGTCAGAACGCAATAATAAGCGGTACTCGGATCTACTGGTGAGCATCCGGTAAGGTTCCCGTAAATCCTTTGTACAAAGGTCATCCATTAGCGTTCCAATGTAACTTTGCTCGCGGGCAAACACAATCATTTCTTGAGAACGAACAAATCGAGCCGCGTTAATTCCTGCCACCAGTCCTTGGGCTGCGGCTTCTTCATAACCTGTAGTGCCGTTAATCTGCCCAGCACAAAATAGTCCAGCAACCTTTTTCGTCATCAGTGTGGGGTAACACTGAGTTGCAGGTAAATAGTCATATTCCACAGCATAAGCTGGACGCAGCATTACACATTTTTCCAAACCGGGGAGAGTCCGCAACATCAGCAACTGCAAATTTTCGGGCAACCCTGTAGAAAACCCTTGGATATAAAGTTCGGGTATATCTCGTCCTTCTGGTTCAATAAAGATTTGATGGCTTTCCTTATCGGCAAAGCGGACAATTTTATCTTCAATACTGGGACAATAACGCGGCCCTTTGGCTTCTACCCAACCGCCATAAACTGGCGACAGGTGTAGATTATCTTGAATTAGACGATGGGTTTCGGCGGTGGTGCGGGTAATGTAGCAGGGTATCTGTTCCCGTTCTACCCATGCCTCTGGGTCAAAACTAAACCAGCGCACATCCTCATCCCCTGGCTGGATGAGCATTTTACTATAATCCACCGATCGCTTGTCTACCCGTGCTGGGGTTCCAGTTTTGAGTCTTCCGGTTTCAAATCCCAGGCGATTTAAGGTTTGTGTCAATCCTTCAGCCGCAAATTCTCCAGCGCGTCCGGCTGGCATTGATTTGTTGCCAACCCAGATTTTGCCCCCCAAGAAAGTGCCAGTTGTCAAGATGACAGCTTTACATTGGAACCCTACACCAAAATAAGTTTCAACGCCGATAACTTCATCATTAGCACCCAGCACCAAATCTGTCACCATACTTTCGCGGATTGTCAAGTTTTCTTGGTTCTCGACAATATTCTTCATCACTGCTGCATATTCACGCTTGTCCGTCTGGGCGCGTAATGCCCAAACAGCAGGCCCCCGTGAAGAGTTGAGGATACGTTTTTGCAGATAGGTGCGGTCTGCTACTTTACCGATTTCCCCGCCGAGTGCATCTACCTCATGAGTCAACTGAGATTTTGCCGGGCCACCCACTGCTGGATTACAGGGTTGCCAAGCGATTCTATCCAAGTTGAGCGTCAATAACAGGGTACGACAACCGAGGCGTGCAGAGGCCAGAGCCGCTTCGCAACCGGAGTGACCTGCACCGACGACTATGACATCAAAAGCGTCTTGGAATTCAACGGAATTGTGCATGGTCATACTTACAGGTTCGGCAAGCTTAGAGTTCTTTTCAATTTTAGCTGTTCCAGTGGTTTCATGGATGTAACTTTCTAATAAAAAAGTTATCAAATTTACTAGTACTCAATCAGAGACAAGTTTCTATTTTTAAACTTGAATATTCAATAAAATATTATATTTTTTAAAATTTGTGACAACATTCCGGGTCGTTTGTCATAACTATTGTTCACATAGTTAGTAATTAACACGAATTATTTTCTTGCTGATATATTCAAAACTTTTCTTGAATGGATAAAAATATAGGTCTGCCCTAGTATGATTATTTTTAATTTATCAATAATAGATATTTAAACAATTCTGTTACTTTTACCTTTGAATCAACTAAGTAATTATTTAATAATGAAACTCACTATCAAAAAGCAAAAAGACATTACTAGATTTATTAGAAAGGCAAGTTTCACCAGTATAGTTATCGGTATTATTTTTGTCTTAGCAGCTAGTAATCAGATTACCCACCACCAATTTTCTAGAACTTCCCAACCATTAAATGTATGCTCTGCCACTGTTTCATTACCTTGTATAGATACTTCTAAAGAGATAAAACCCAAACCATTTATTCCCAACCCAGAATTAAATAACAAACAGCGTTTTTTATCTGCAATTAACCAAAAATTACCGACAATCCCCCAGTCTGGTACTTATGAATATACTTTGCTGCGAGCTTATGGTGCAGTTTTTATAAATCAAGATATCGGAATTAAACTGCCGCCAAAAGATATTTTTGCTAATGAACAAGAAACCCAAGAATTTCAAGCTACTTTAACAATGGGTCATGTTGATGGTACTAACGATTGTTATTTACAAAAATCTGCGGCTGATGCTCTAAATAAAGCGCGAGTTCAACAACATATCCCGCTAAAATCTGGTTATGGCTCTGGTGATTGTACTCGCACTTTCAACACGAATTTAAGATTTTGGCAAAAATATGCTAACAATCAAGTTTTGGCAAAAGTTCAACAGGGCAAAGAAACAAAAATTCTCGGTTTAGTTGCACCCCCTGGAACCTCACAACATCTCTGGGGATTAGCAATTGATTTGCGGGTAGGTAGTAAAGAACAAAGAAAAGCTCTTAATCAAAATGGCTGGTTTCAAACTGTAGAAAATGATGTTCCCCATTGGACTTATGTGGGTTTAACTGAAGATAATTTACCTTTATTTGGTTTTAATAAACAAGTTGTTAGGGGTATTACTTATTGGATTACACCACTTTAATTGTTAGATAGCATAAAAAATTGGGAATACTAACCTACAAAATGTATTATCAGGGTAATACCAATTTGATGTGAAGTTGCACATATCTTGATCCCCCTAAATCCCCCTTAAAAAGGGGGACTTTGATAGATGTTTTTCCAGTTCCCCCCTTAATAAGCTATCCATTAGTCACATCTTTCTTAACAAAAGCTAAAAGCTAATTCTCAACAGGATTAGAGACGATGATGAGAATAGGAGGACTA
>NZ_JBALEQ010000110.1:0-22387 GCF_036917775.1 Nostoc sp. | reverse complement strand
TACTCACTTAATTTCCAATTGATGATGTATCAAAAAAATGTCTTAGTTCGAGTGCTGTGAATGGATTTTTTATTGTTTGTGAGAAATCCGGGATACCTCGTTGCCTACTTTACCGTCAGTACTTCCGCCGTGTCCTGTCAGGAAGTTAAACGATGACACAAAGCAATTCTAGCTTCTATCAGGTCGGAGCAAGCCTTCCAGTTGATGCTCCTAGCTATGTCAAGCGACAAGCGGATGAAGAGTTTTACCAAAAATTACAGGCTGGCAAACTTTGTTATGTGCTGAACTCCCGGCAGATGGGTAAGTCTAGCTTGCGGGTACAGACAATGCAAAGTTTAAAAGCACAGGGGATAGCTTGTGGCGTAATTGACCTAACCGGAATTGGTCGTAAAGTTACATTAGAGCAGTGGTATGGAGGTATTGTTTATGCTTTGGTAGAAAGCTTTCATTTAGAAAACAGATTTGATTTTGATTGGCAGACATGGTGGCAACAAAAGCGGCAATCTCTTGATGCAGTGACGTGTTTGAGAGCCTTTATCACAGAAGTGTTGGTAGTAAAAATTGACCAACCAATTGTTATTTTCATTGACGAAATTGACAGTGTGCTAAGTCAAGATTTTTCAGCCGATGATTTTTTCTCTCTTATTAGGTTTTTCCAAAATCAGCGTGTTGATAACCCTAGTTTAAAACGGCTGACATTTGCCTTACTGGGTGTAGCGACTCCATCTGATTTAATTAGAGACAAAAAACAAACGCCATTTAATATTGGTGAGGTTGTTGAGTTACATGGGTTTAAATTAGCAGAAGTTGAACCTTTAGTCAAAGGATTAGAAGATAAATTCTGTAACGGAAAATCACTGCTGGCAGAAGTTTTGTATTGGACTGGAGGACAACCGTTTCTCACGCAAAAACTGTGTCAATTGATACGCAATACAGAAACGGAAATTTTTGATGATAGTGCAACGCAATGGGTTGAGAATCTAGTAAAGAAGCATCTGATTGAAAATTGGGAAGCACAAGATGAGCCAGAGCATTTACGGACGATACGCGATCGCATCCTCAATAATAAGCAACGTGCTGGTCTTATTCTTGGACTCTATCAAAATATTTTAAAATCACAACAATTACAGCCAAGTAATAGCACTGAAGAAACCGAATTGCGTTTGTCAGGATTAATTGTTAAGGAACAGAATCAATTAAAAGTTTCTAACAACATATATTCAACAGTCTTTGATGGCAATTGGATTAGGCAAGAATTAGCAAAACTACGTCCTTACGATGAATCCCTAAATGCTTGGTTAGCGTCTAATCGCCAAGATGACTCCCGTTTATTGCAAGGAAAAGCACTACAAGAAGCACTAAAATGGGCAGAAGGAAAAAGTTTAAGTGATGATGATAACCAATTTTTGAGAGCTAGTCGAGAATTAGATATAGAAGAAATGAGAAAGGCAAATTCCGCCACGCTTAAAGGTTTGCTTTGTAAATTTACCAATCCTGACATCATAATTCAAGAGATTCTTTCATGGACAGGTGGCCAACCTGTTTTGAGCGAAAAGCTTGGTCAGCTAATTGCTAATGACAAATCTGTTATTCCTGAAGGTACTGAAGCTGTAAAGATTGAAGAATTAGTCCAAACCCATATAATCGCCAATTGGGAAAATCAAGAAACTGCAAAATTTTTCACACCAATTCGTAGTCGTCTGCTCAGAAATAAAAAATTAGTTCCTAATATTCTGCGGCTTTATCAACAACTTTTACAGCAAGGAGAAATTGCAGAAGACAACTCACCAGAACAAACGGAACTGTTACAGTCTGGCTTAGTGATTCAGCAACAAAATAAGTTAATAATTTATAATCGCATATATGCCGCAATCTTTAATTTACCCTGGGTTAATCAAGTAATAAATGATTGGCGACAATTTGCGCCACAATTTGAGGCTTGGATGGAAACTAAGGATGAATTACATCTGTTAATTGGTCAGTCGTTACAAGATGCTTTGATTTGGGCAGAAAGCAAAACTTTAACTATTGAAGAGCATGAATTTTTGATTGTTAGCCAAGTATTAGATACGCTAAAATTAGCATTGATAATTCTCGATGACACTGAAAAAACCAAACTCATAGCAGCAACTACAGCATTAGCAAAAAATGTTAATAATCCTCAAGCCCTTATTCAAAAAATATTTTATTGGACTCACGTAAATCCCAGTTTAACTATAAATCTATGTCACTTCATTATTAATAATACTATTAAGGAAGTTGAAGAATTTGAAAGAATTATAAAAACGCAAATAATCGAAGACTGGGAAAATCAAGAGTCTTTAGAAGAGGTGAAGAAAATTTATAATTATTTACTCATAGAGAAACCACATTCTTTTTGGACATTAGAAGTTTATAAACAAATTTTACACCAAGGAGTAATAGCAGTAGATGAGAGTTTAGAGCAATTAGAGTTACTTAGACTAGGATTAGTTGCTAAAGTACAGAATCAATTAAAAGTAGCTAATCCTATTTACGAGTCTATATTCAACAAAAGTTGGGTAGAAAATTGGTTCAAAGTATTGTGGCCTCATGCGGAAGCTGTAATTGCTTGGTTGGCTTCTAATTGTGAAGATGAATCAAAACTTTTATACGGAGAAGATTTACAAAAGACGTTGATATTTGTTCGAGAAAGAAACTTGAGTGTTCAGGAGCATAAATTTTTTGCAGCTAGTCAATTGCTAGATATTCGCAAAGTTCGCCTTGCTCTAGAGAAGGTAGAACAACAAGCTATACAGGTATTTCAACAATTTGACAAACAAAGCATTAATTTACAAGAAGATTTACTTACCGATATAAAGGCAAAACACACACAAGTATGGCAGATAGCATCTAATTGGATTCAAGAATTAAAAAATATTAAAGATAGAGAACAAGAAATAGAACAACAAAGAAAAGAAGTTCTAAAAAGTTTATTTCTGAAAGATATAAAACGAAATAAAGAAAAACAAATTTTTGCGGAATTTATTCAAAATTTTCCTAAAATGGGTCTACCTGTCACCATTATCACTGGCTTTTTAGGCAGTGGAAAAAGTACATTGATTAACGAAATACTTGCAAATATCTGTAAAGAAAATACAAAAGTTGCTATTTTAGTCGCTGAGTTTGGAGAGATTAGTATTAATCTTAAATGGAATCATATTGTTATTTCTCAGAATCAAAATATAAATGAACAGAAGAAGACGAATAAGCATAAATGTATATTTAGTATAAATGATCATGAATTACAGGATGACTTGGTTACATTAGTGTATAGAGTTTTAGAACGAAAAGAACAAATAGACTACTTAATTGTTGAAACCACAGGTTTGGCAGATCCCTTACCAATTGCGTTAACTTTCCTTGGCACAGAATTGCGCGATTTAACTCGACTTGATTCAATTATCACTGTAGTAGATGCAACAAATTACAGCTTAGATTTATTCAACTCTCAAGCAGCATACAGTCAAATTGCCTGTGGTGATATTATTCTGTTGAATAAGACAGATTTGGTTGATGAAGATACTCTGAGCGAATTAGAACGAAAAATCAACGAAGTCAAAGAAGGTGCGAGAATCATCCGTACCCAGCGATCGCAAGTACCACTACCTTTAATTCTTAA
This sequence comes from Nostoc sp., assembly GCF_036917775.1. GTDB lineage: Bacteria > Cyanobacteriota > Cyanobacteriia > Cyanobacteriales > Nostocaceae > Nostoc. The sequence goes on along the minus strand of NZ_JBALEQ010000110.1, from coordinate 18,747 downwards.
TGTAGACTTATTTGATTCTGATAAATATTTTGATATTGATGATGCTTTCACCTCAGTCTTCTTCCAGAGCGACAAACCTTTTGCCATCAGAAAATTTCAAAATTTCTTGGATAATCAATTACCTAACGCCGTTTTCCGCGCTAAAGGAATAATGTGGTTCCATGAAAGTCCCAAAAAGCATATTTTTCACTTGTGCGGTAAGCGGTTTAACCTTGATGATGACGAGTGGAAAGATAATCCCAAAAATGAGCTATTGCTGATTGGACGAAATCTAGATCGCCAGACTTTGCTTGAACAACTAGGAAATTGCTTGTGCTAACCCAGTGGTATAAGAAATCAAAAATATTAAAGCCATAAATCTTGAAATACACTGTTTAGCACAATATTATTACTGATCTCAAATATTATTTTTTGCGTTAATAACAAATCTAATATAATTTTTGACTGTGAAATGCTTTACTGGTAAGCGTTTCAGCAATCTATTTGTCGCAATCATTTTTTAGATTGCTATAATCCTGCTGATTTCCAAAAATTTTGGCTCTTCCGTATGTATTAAGCTAAAGTTTAAACTAAAATTAGGAACTTGCTTTTAAAATCAAGGGTTTCAGGTAGTTACAACCTAGATTTTCGCCAAAAACTAAAAAGTTAAGATTAAAACCTATCTTTCTTGCCCAGCAGGCATATGAGCTAATTTATAGGACGTTTTTAGGATAACAAGTAATTTAAAACCAAAATTCTAAAAATTTATCACCATAGCAATCCTATTTGATTGCAAAAAATAGGTAAGCTTAAATACTCAACTTATTTGAAAGGTTGGGTATCATGCTACTCATTAATGATTGGGTAATTCTGTATCCCATAGCGTACAAAAACTAAAACTGGTATTGCCTAATATTTTTATTTAAAAAAGACATCCATGTGTTTTACAGACACATGGATGTCTTTATTTATTAGTAATATTAATTTTTATAAAGATAGTTTTTTCAAATAAAATAACTGTGTATTCTTTAGATCAAAGATAAGATTTCACCTAAAGAAAATAATCAACATAAAATCTTGCAAACTGACAAATGTTAATAGCTTTATTTAAAAAAAATATTTATCTTTCTTGTCATTCAAAATAGCTTACAAACTCCAATTAGCATTTTTGTAATGATGTATTTCTAACAAAAAGGAGCTTTAATGCTGAATTATACTGAGTTAAAGTTACAATTGCTAGCATTAAATATACCAGATAATACTCAAAAGATAGTAGAGCAAATCCGCTCATCAGAACCATTAAGAAGAGTAAGTAGTGCAGGTAGAAACGTCATTGGTTTCCATTCTAGCCAGAAGATGGGCAGAACTATACAATTTGAGTCTCATACAGTTGAACTTGTAGCTATCGAGCTTTTCTATGAGTATGACAACGACGTTCTGGAATATTGGGATCAGGCATTTCAATTTACATTGAAATACGAATCTAAGAATGGAAAGAATAATACCTCTGCTCATATACCAGATTTTTTTGTTATCCGTCAAAATTCACTTGGTTTTGAAGAGTGGAAACCAGAAAAAACTTTGGAGAAGTTAGCTGTTAATCAGCCAAACCGTTATCTTCGGGGAGAAGATAATCTCTGGCATAGTCCTCCTGCTGAAGAGTATGCAAAGAAATTAGGATTTTACTATCGCCTTCGTTCAGATGCTGAGATTAACTGGATTAAGTACCGTAACATTAAATATCTCAAAGGATATCTTGATAAGAACTATACGGTAACTCCAGAAATTGCTGGTAATTTAGTTTCAATTGTCACTTCCAATCCAGGCATCAGCTTGGCCCAACTACGTGAAGAAGCAAAAGAAGCGACTATTGATGATATTAATGCCCTCATTGCAGCTAATCAGCTATACATTGACTTAAGTGCTGCACCTTTAATGGAGCAAAAAAGAGTAAATATCTTTCGTGATCAATTAACAGCAGAAGCTTACACTGTTGTCGTTAAATCTTGTACGCAGGCAGTAGCAGATCAACTAAAAATTATTGATGTTGATGTTGGATCATCCCTTCTTTGGGATGGCAAAGCTTTAACAATTACAGCAATAGGAGATACCAAAATTTGGTTGAGTGGAGAAGATAATCCTATCGGACTAACCCATGCTGGATTCCATAAGCTAGTGGAACTTGGGGAGATAACTGCTGTGCAAAACCAAGAAGCATCAAGTATTAAGTCACAGGGATGGGAACAGTTTTTGAAAGCTAGTCCCGAAGTCCTAGAAGTTGCCAATCATCGCTACCAAGCGATCGCACCTTACCTGTATGGAAAACCTACACAATCATCAGACCAGGTTTATTCTGAGCGTACCATCCGATACTGGAAAGCTAAATTCCGAGATGCTCAACAAAAATACGGCAGTGGCTTTATTGGTCTGATAGATAATAGACAAGCTAAAGGAAATCGTACTGCTAGATATTCAGAGCAAGCAAGAGAATTCATCTACAAGATAATCGAAGAACACTACGAAACGTTTACACAAAAGAATGTGTGGTCAGTTTACCAAACACTGATTGACGAGTGGGAAGAAGCAGGGATGATTGAACCTATTCCCAGCCATACAACTTTTTATGAAATGGTGAAATATCGTTCGGGTTATGTACAAACGAAGAAACGACAAGGTTCTCGTGCTGCTAACCAAAAAACACCACCCTTGCAGTTAAATCTCCAGACACCTCGACATGGCGATCGCCCTTTGGAAATTGTACATATTGACCATACCTTACTCGATATCGAAATGGTATGTGCATCCACAGGTATGAATCTTGGCAGACCTTGGGTAACAGCTATGATTGATGCCTTTAGTAGAAGAATTCTTGGAGTTTATACCACTTTCGATGCGCCTAGTTACCGCTCTTGTATGATGGTAATGCGAATATGTGTACAACGTCTTGGACGCTTTCCTGAGACTATCGTAGTTGATAACGGTAAAGAATTTAAAAGCATTTATTTTGATACACTTTTAGCTCGGTTTGAAACCAATAAGAAGCACCGACCAGCAGATATGCCGAAATTTAGCTCTATTATTGAGCGTTGGTTCGGTACAAACAATACACAATTCATCAACAACTTAAAAGGTAATACTCAGATTACAAAACACGTTCGTCTAGTTAAGAAAGCAAATAATCCAAAAAATTTGGCTGTTTGGACACTTGATGAATTTTATGACTACTTTGCTAACGGATATTGTTACGGAGTATATGAGCAAAAAAAACATCCTGCTCTAGAAGGACTTTCTCCAGGTGAAGCCTTTGCTCTTGGACTTGCTCATAGTGGCTCTCGTCCCCATCAAAAGATTCTTTATGATGAGCAGTTCAGAATTTTGACTTTACCTTCAACATCTAAAGGGACAGCAAAAGTTCAAGCTGGCACGGGAGTAAGGATTAATGGTCAAGATTACTGGTCTATAGATGATTCATTTCTTCGTCCAGATATTGAAGGCAAACAAGTACCAATACGTTATGACCCCTTCGATTATGGCACTGCTTATGCCTATGTTCAGGGACAGTGGATACGCTGTATTTCTAAGCACTACAACAAATTTCAAGGTCACTCAGAGCGAGAGGTAATGATTGCTAATACAATTGCCGCGCGGAAAAGACAGCTTCACAAAAAAGGTATTGCATCTGGGGTAGAGAGTATTGCGACACTGCTGAAAAATGCAGAATCACATGAGGAATTGCTGCTTCAGCGTCAGCGCGATTTAGCAGTAAAAGATGTCCGTGACTTAATTGAAAGTAAATCAGTTTTACCCAATACTTCTCCAAAAACCAATATCTCACAGGCTATACATAGCTTGCCAGATGAAGATTGTACTGACAGCGAAGTGAATACAACAGACGATGATGTTGTTGATTTGAATGAGATTAAACCCTATGAAGATGAGGAATTGTGGTAATGAGCAACCAAAGACCATTTCCTTTAGAACTTTTACAAAAACCATCCTCAGAAAAATTGACATACTTCAAAGGGATTACTGTACCTCACAAAAATTTGAAGGAAGTGTCGAATGTACTAAAAACTAATATCCTTGAACCTGCTGACACCTCATTGTTTCTTGTATTTGGTTCAACGGGTATTGGTAAAACAACTCTCCGTTTGCGTTTGGAGAAACTCATTCTTGAAGAATTTCTGGAGGAGTTACGCCAAAATCCTGGTCTAATTGCTGTAGCTGGTGTAGAAGTTAATTCTCCAGCACAAGGTAAATTTAATCAATCAGATTACTACATCCGAGTTTTAGAAAGCTTAAATGAAGTCTTAATTAGCTACAAGGTTGATTATGCAATTTATGATGATCTGTCTGGTGGCTTAAAGCCTGTTCCTAAGACTAAACAGAACAATGCCGCAGCATTACGTCGTTCAATGGAAAAGGCGTTTACTCATCGGCAGTTAAAAGCTTTTATGGTGGATGAGGCTCAACATCTCTTTGCTATGGCTGGTGGACATCAGTTACTGAACCAGATGAATTGGATTAAGTCTATTGCCAATCTTACAAAGACAGTACACGTTTTGTTTGGTACTTATGAGTTACTTAACTGTTCTACAGTAAATGGACAAGTTGGTAGGCGTAGTCAGGACATTCATCTTGCCCGTTATCACAAGGAGTTTCCACAGGATTTAGCTGAGTACAGCAGAGTAATCCAGACTTTTCAGCGTTATTGCCCCCTTCCAAAAGAACCACAGCTTGAAAATCATTGTGAATATTTTATAGATTACTCTCTTGGTTGCATCGGAATTCTTAAAAACTGGTTTGTGCGTGCGCTACGTATTTCTCTAGAAGAAGATGCCAAGACTTTAATACTTCAGCATTTCCAAAAGACAGAACTATCTCCAGCCCGACGTAAGCAAATCCGTCAGGAGGCAGAATCAGGGGAAAAACGTTTGGAAGAACTTCTCAAAGATGATGAAGAATTTTATAACTCTAATTCAAATAAGAAGAAATCCACTCAATCTCGTAACCAACGCTTAGGTGAACGCAAACCACAAAGAGATCCAGTAGGAATAGATTCGTATGAAAATTAACTTGAATCTGCCTGATGAATTGTGGGGTTTAGAAAAACCAAGTATCCCTCCCCGTAGCCGTTTGTTTTCTTTAGAACCAATAGGTTTAGGAACACCTTATGTAGAAAGCTTGACGAGTTATGTGGTTCGACTAGCGGAAACTCATTCCATTACCACAAGCAAGTTGGTTACAAGTGAGATTGTTCCCATACTTAGGCAAGAGGATAGTTCCTACACCTCCAATAAGAATTCTTATATTTTCAGCAGTATTGGAAGCTCTAAAGCAAGAGGTGCGTTGAACGGAACGGGTGTAATGTCAAGTAATTTAGTTCAAGCACTGACAAGCCTAACGTTACGTAGTGACTTATGCTTCCTAACAATGCTTCCTTGGGCTGAAGTTATTGCTTCACAAAAGGCCTTATCTAGACACATAAAAGCTTGGTGTCATATTTGTTACAATGAATGGCAAGAACAAGAGCAGGTAGTATACGAACCTTTAATCTGGACATTGGATGTCATTAAAGTTTGTCTACGTCATCATCAACGCCTACAAACTCAGTGTCCTCATTGCTATAAACAATTGCTCGCATTAGAAGAAAAAACACGCTTGGGATACTGCTCAAAATGCCAGGGCTGGCTTGGTGTTGTTTCAAGAATAGATTCTGACATTCAATGTTTATCAGAAAATGAGTTGTCTTGGCAAATATGGGTAGCAGAAAACATTGGAAAAATAATTGCAACTGCACCTCAGTTAGAATCTTTTCCAAGTAGAGAAGTAATTGGAAAAATAATTTATGAATATGTTAACCAAGCTACCAAAGGCAATTACACAGACTTTGCACGTTTTATTGGTAATCCTAGAACTAATGTCGGTGAATGGTGTTCAGGTAGGAAGATTCCTACACTTATTACAACTCTACAAATTTGTGAATCTTTGGATATACCTTCACTAGATTTTTTTAGAGGAATAATTCATCCTATTAATAACACTAGTATAAACAAACAATATCACAAACAGAAACTACAAAAGTTAGATATTCCTAAAAGACAATGCTTTGATTGGGAATTATTTCGACAAGCTTTAATTGCATCTCTAGAAAAATTACCTCCACCAACAATGGCAGAGGTAATAAAAGATTTTGGATTTATACCAACAACAAGTTTTTACACACGTTTTCCCAGTCTAACTGATGCTGTCAATACCCGATATGCTAATTACCAAAAAGATGAACAGGAAAAAATCAGACAAGAGCTTATTCGTGTCTTGGTAGAAAATGAATATCCACCTCCCTCATTGGAACAATTGGCTCAACGATTAGGATGTGACGACGGCAAAATCTACAGACATTTTCCAGATTTCTATCATATTATTTCAGGACGATATTTACGTTATCGTCAGGCGCATCGTCAGGAATTGGCTCAAGAAATAAGAGAAGATGTTCGACAAGCAGCACTTAAACTCCATGCAGAAGGAAAAAACCCTCATGGTAAAAGTGTTGGAACACTCCTTAGTAAGCCAGGAATCATGTTGAATAAAGAAGCTCAAGTTGCCTTACGTCAAATTCGCCTTGAATTAGGCTATGAAAAATAGGCAAATAAAATGCTCAAAATCCACAAATTTTGAGAAAAAGTCTTCTTAAATAAATAAGAAATTTAACAGATTTTGTCCAATTTAAATATGTTGCATCAAAGCACCAATGATTTATGGGATTTAGAAAAACCCATTATTACGGAACGTAGTCACCTCAATCACCTGAAACCAATTGGTGTTGGAACAACAATGGTGGAAAGCTTAACAGGGTACATTGCTAGATTGGCAGATTCTCACAACGTATTTCCAGGAATTCTCATATCAAGAGAAATTGCCCCATTTCTCAAAGAAATTTTTCTTAAAGACAGCAGCAGCAGAGGTTTACGCGCCTTCTTCCATCGTGCCACAGCTTTAAATGGTACAGGAGTTATGGCACTAGATTTTGTAAATTCACTTGAAAATCTAACATCTCAAAGCAATTTGTGCTTTCTTACCTTGCTTTATTGGGCTGAAATAATTCCCCCTAGAGGCTTGTTTAATTCGCACAAGACATGGTGTTCTGCTTGTTATGAACACTGGTATTTATCAGGGGAAATTGTATATGAACCTTTAATTTGGAACCTCAGTAATTTTAAGGTGTGTCCCTACCATCATCAACGTCTTCAGAATATATGTCCTCATTGCCAAGACGTAATACCCCTACTCACTTGGAGAACACGACCAGGGTACTGCTCAAATTGTGGTGGATGGTTAGGTAGAAATGACAGTAAAACCTCTACAGATGAATTTTCTCAGCAAGGATTTTTATCCAAAGAAGAGTTGGAGTGGCAAACGTGGGTAGCAGAGGTACTTGGAGAATTAATTGCTGCTATCCCATATCTAAAAACTCCAATACCAAAAGAAAACATTGCAAAATCTCTTAGTATAGCGATAGATATGGTTTCTGAGGGAAATTTAGCGGCTTTTGCCAGTCTACTTGGACTACCAAAAAATACAGTATGGATGTGGAAAAATGGTAAAGCTGTACCCCAAATTGATTTAATGCTGAGAATCTGCTACTTTCTGAGAGTCACTTTATTAAATTTTCTCACATCAGAAGATATTGCCAGTTGTATCAAAATAACAATAAAGCCACCTTACCAGCGATCGCGTAAACCAAGAATATCCCCAAAGTCGTTTGACTCAGAGCAGGTACAGAATGCTTTACTGGCTGTAGTTAGAAGTGACGAAATCCCGCCACCAGCAATGAGAGAAGTAGCTTTGCAGCTTGGATATGATAGGAGGACAATCCTACAACATTTTCCAAATTTATGTCATGCTATTTCCGCTAAACGTCTGAGTTACTGCAAATCATTACGTCTGGAAAATATAGAACTGTCTCGCAAGGAAGTGCAACAGATTGCTATTAGACTGTGTAATGAAGGAATCTATCCGACCGAAAACCTTGTATCTCAGTCTATGACAAAGCCTGGATACTTGAGATATAAAGAAGTCCGTGCTACATTGCAGCAAGCACAGACAAATTTCTCTGGGTAGGCAGATTCATCACTCAGAATGGTCAAGATCAGGTTTAATTAAATGTCAAATTTTTAAACCATAACTTTGCCGGGGAAGTTTTCAACCATAAGGTTGCCGTTGCGGCAATATTATGCTTTAAATCACAATTTAATTTGTGAATGTACACTGTACAACAAATGGACGTAACTGGATTCGAACCAGTGACCTCTACGATGTCAACGTAGCGCTCTAACCAACTGAGCTATACGTCCTTAACCACACGAATATTGATAGTAGCATATACTTTTACGATCGCACAAGATAAAGACCCAAGCTTTTTTGAGAGGGTTTTAGATTTTGAGTGCGTAAGTCCTAATTTTAAATAAAATCCTTATTATTTCGTTACAATCAGCTTGTGCGTTAAGCATTCAAGAGTTATCAGCCATGAAATTGATTTCCGATCCACCAATTCCTGTAAAAATTCAAAAGATGAAGGAACGGGTGCGGTGGATGCATCCAAGTTTTGTGCAACGGGGAATTGACCAAACCAGAATGGTTATTGACGATCGCAGGGAAGATAATCCAGAATTTTCCTTTATGGTTATTGGTGATTCCGGTACTAAATCTCATTCTCCCCACCACCCCCAACGAAAAGTTGCCGAATTGATGCTGCCTCACCGGGATGATTGCAGTTTTGTGTTGCACACAGGTGATGTAATCTATGTGGTTGGTTCCCAAGAATATTATTCAACAAACTTTATTGAGCCTTACCGGGAATTTCTTGTAGGTGGTGACAACCCGAAAAGCATTCCTTATGACCAGATGGTGTTTAATATGCCATTCTTGCCAGTACCAGGTAATCATGATTATTACGATGTACCGTTGATATACCGTTTATTGACTGGCACAACATTTTCATTACGTCGCCTGTTCCGCTACAAAGATATCGAGATTGGCTGGCATGGTTCGTATCAAGGGAATGCTTATGCACGGGCATTTATGGACTATACCCAAGCGATCGCTTCCCCGCAAGAATTAGAACGTCATTTAGATCGATACTATACTGCTAAGACTGATACAGGGCGGTGTTTGCGTTACGAACCCGGACAGTTTACCCGCTTACCCAATCGTTATTACACCTTTCGTTACGGTGGGATTGACTTTTTCGCGCTGGATTCTAATACCTTTAATACACCATCACCTTTACCTGCAACTGAAGAGGGGGAAATTTACCGCCGGGAATTGCAAAAGCGTCGCCAGGAAATAGATCGAGAAGAATTGCAGATTTTGGGAATATGCGATCGCCTCAACCCAGATAAACCCGCCGAAGCTGAAGAACTCGATGAACTTAGCGCCAAATTAGACCAAATAAACGAGATCAAAATCGATATTGAAAAACAATTGGCATCTCATAAAATGCCTGCGATTGACTTTGAACAACTTGAATGGTTACGAAGCAGACTAATCGAATCTTGGAACACCTCCGAAGTGCGTGGACGTGTAATCTTTTTCCACCATCCGCCATTCGTCACAGAAGCTACTAAGTGGAATCAGGCACAAACCTTGGCAGTTCGTCACCGTTTGCGCTGGGTGTTTGAACAAGTGGCAGAAAATCTTGGTTCTCTAATTAAAGAACGTCCCATAGTCGATTTGATTTTAAATGGTCACGCTCACTGTTTGGAGCATCTTCGTACAACTGATACCGGATTTGCTGACTCTCACATTAACTGTATTATCTCTGGTGGTAGTGGTCATCGTCCCCGCTATCAAAGGCGAAAGGGGACTGAATTGATGGAGACTTTTACGGAAATTGCAGGTAAACCCACTCGGAAAGTTGCCGATTCAACGCTTTTTGTAGGTCGTCATGATCATAATGCTCAGAACCGCCTACCTTACTCATGTGTGCGGATTGATGTTCTGGATGGTAGCCCGCCCAAGTTTATCATCAGACCGTTGGTTACTGAACGGATTGAAGATGAGTGGTATAACCGCGAACTTGAGCCTTTTATAATTTAAACGGGATGCGCGTACCTGATGCCAAAGACGCGATTTATTATAGACAGTCTACAACGCCGTGATGCCTATTATTTCGTTAACAGCAAGCCACTACTAAGTTATTGCAAAAATTATCAATTGATAATTACGTCTATCTTGCCTCAATGCTAAATAGAATTTAGTTTGCACTTTGTGTTTGTGTCATCGGGAGCTATATCTGCCCCAATTGCCACAGGTGTACGCTAAGGCGGTTAAGTTTTGAAACAAGTGGCAAACGATGTAACGGATTTTCTGACTACAAGGCAAGTCCAATAAACTGATAAACTAAAAATTATTATTGATAATAATTGATACTCTGCTTTTATGCCTGACTCATCTAAAACAATTCAAAAAAATCATGCTGATTTATTCTTTAATAGTTTCCATCTGCTAACTATTATTTTGATAGTTATAGGGATATTGATGAGATTTATTAATATTGATGGAAAAATCACTTGGGCTGATGAAACATTTACTTATTTAAGAATTTATGGTAACACCAAATCAGATTTAATGCAGGAAGTAGTTAATAGCCAAATATTAACTGCTGGAACATTATTACAAAAATATCAAAGTACTGGTGTTGGAAAAAGTATGATTGATATTGTTAAAGGGTTAGCGGTAGAAGATCCAAAACATCCACCCCTATATTTCGTGATGACAAATTTGTGGGTGCAATGCTTTGGAAGTACAGTCGCAGCCACAAGAAGTTTTTCTGCTTTTATAAGTTTATTAATTTTTCCTGCTCTCTATTGGCTATGCCAAGAATTATTTCAATCAAAAATCGTCGGTTTAGTAGCAATTGCCATTATAGCTGTATCACCATTTTATCTTGTGTATGCTCAGGAAGCAAGAATGTATAGTTTATATACACTAAATATCTTGCTATCTAGTGCTGCATTGCTTAGAGCAATGAGGTTAAATACAAAACCAAGTTGGAGTATTTATTCTCTCACTTTATTGCTGGGATTATACACACATTTATTGTTTAGTTTGGTAGCAATTGGGCAAGGTATTTATGTAGCTGTCAATCAAGGACTCCGAGCCAGGAAAATATTGATTGCTTATCTGAGCGCATTCTTAGCTGGAATATTAGCTTTTCTTCCCTGGTTATTTTTAATTATTACTCAATCAGATAAAGTTCAAGAAACAATAAATTGGTCGAAGCGTATTGTACCGCTGAATAATTTAATAGATACATGGCAGATTCATTGGGCGCGTATTTTTTTTGATATAACATCGGAGTATAGTTACCCAGATCAGTTAAAAAATATTCTCTGGTTTTTAATTATTAGACTCTTAGTAATTTTATTATTTTATGCAGTTTATTTCCTTGTTCGTAAAACGCCCAAATCAACTTGGTCTTTTATTCTAATATTAATTTCATTTACAGCACTAACTCAAGCGATACCCGATGTAATTTTTGGTGGGCTTCGTTCCGTGATTATAAGATACTCAATTCCTGTTTATTTAGGATGCCATTTGGCTATGGCTTATTTATTAGCTCAAAAAACTCTCTTATCTCCAGAGATGAACATACGTAAGCATTTATGGAGGTTATTACTTCTTGGGTTAATTTTTTTACAAATTATCTCATGTGTGATTATTTTACCGAAAAAAACTTGGTGGAATAAAGCTTATAGTTCCGATAATATTCCAATGGTAAACATTATTAAGCAATTTCAAAATCCTTTAATTATTTGTTTAGAGTGTGGTAAAGATTGGGGTTGGGGAAATGTATTATCTATAAGTTACCTTCTAGAACCACAAACAAAAATTCAATTATTTCCTGAAACAAATATTAAACAAATTCCTGATACTTTTACTGATGTATTTTTCCTCAATGCTTCTGAAAAATTACAAGATACCTTGAAAAAAGAACATGGCTGGAACATAGCTTTGGTTTTCAAGCACAGTCAATCTCTATGGAAGCTAAAATCAAGTACAGGGAATAAATGAAGCCGATCAAGACTAAAACCTAAATGTATAAACACTATTTATTCGCGGTTTTGACCCACTGGAAGATGCGGTTGCCCCTGGTGTCAGCCTTACTATATCTACCCCGATTAATAAACGCGATTAATCGCGTCTCTACACATTCCCCATCTCACTTAAAAATCAAATCTAAGCGCTGCTGGGTTGCTTTGAGTGAGTCTGCTGGCGAACTTTTACCCAACAATACAGATTCAATCGCCCGGCCTACACTGTCAGAAATCCGATTATAACCAGGAAATATCGGACGCGATCGCCCATATTTTGCTTGGTCTAAAAATACCTTCACCTGTGGTATTTTTTTGATAAAATCCTGATATTTTGGACTTTCACGAGATTTCAAATTCACTGGTAAATAACCAGTTCCCAATGCTAATTCTGTCTGAAATTCTTCACTCAAAGCATACTCAACAAACTTAAAAGCTGCTGTTTCACGTTTTGGTGTAGTTTTGAAAAAGAAGAGATTCTCACCACCAATAACAGTAGCAGGTTTTTGTCCAACAGGAATTGGGAAAACATCAAAATCGATACCAGTCTCTTGAAATTGCCCCAGAGTCCAAGGGCCATTTAATTGCATTGCAACTTTACCAGCCAGCAAGTCATCTGTCTCATAACCCCGTTCTGGTCCAGATAAAATCGCGGAACCATCCGTAATTAAATCACGCCAGAATTGCAAAGCTGCGATCGCACCTTGATTATTTTGCAAATTTACTGCTGCTGCATTCTGTGAATCACCACTCACCAATTCACCACCACCACTCCACATAAACGGCAACCAGGTGAACACTGTAAATTCCCCCTTTCCCAAAGGTAGAAACATTCCATATTGATCGGTTCGTCCATCACCATTGGTATCACGAGTTAATTTCTTGGCAACTTGTGCAAACTCCTGCCAAGTGTGCGGTAATTGTGTAATCCCTGCCGCCTTAAACAAACTTGGACGGTAAAAAATACCAACATTATTTGTAGCAAAGGGCACAGACCAAATTTTACCGTTGTATTTCATCGATTCATACAAAGCGGGGTCAATTTCGGCTTTGATTGGAGATTTCTCCAGCATTTCATCCAAAGATAAAAGCGCATTGAGTTCTACCAATTGACCTGCGATCGTCGGATTGTACCACAATAAATCTGGGGGTGCATTTCCTACCACTGCTGCTAAAATCTTGGGCGTTTGCTGATCCTGTTGCCCAACATAAAGCGACTCTACTTGAATATCTGGGTGAGATTGATTGAATTTGTCTACCAGCTTTTGCAGCACATCCCGATTTGGCGGCGGATTTACACCTTGCCACAGGGTTAAATGAATTACTTTATGTTCCTTAATAACAGGTAAAATACTTTGACATCCAACTAAAGCTATTATGCCTACGAATAATACAAGCAGTAATCTCCTAAGATAATTTGACAGTTTCTTTCTTTTTCGCTTGGCATAGCGAGGAGGCGAAAAAAAATTGTGCATGATGTTGATTAAAATGATTGATCGATTCTCGTAGCTGCTTCAACATAACTTTGCCACTTTGATGTAGAGTTGCACAATTATCTTAAGTTATGGTTTTTGCAAGCGTTTATATCCTAATCTTGAATAGAGTTTTGATAATTTCAGATTATGGCAGGACATAGTAAATGGGCAAATATTAAGCGCCAAAAAGCGGTAGTAGATGCAAAAAAGGGGAAAACCTTCACTCAGTTATCGCGGGCGATTATTGTGGCGGCTAGAAGTGGCGTACCAGATCCGGCGCTGAATTTTCAACTTCGCACGGCAATTGACAAGGCGAAGGCAGCGAGTATCCCCAATGATAATATTGAACGAGCGATCGCTAAAGGTGCAGGCACTTTTGGCGGTGATAACGCTATCTTTGAGTCGATTCGCTACGAAGGCTATGGCCCCGGTGGTGTAGCGATTTTAATTGAAGCCTTCACAGATAATCGCAATCGCACTGCTGCTGACTTGCGTGTAGCTTTTAGTAAAAATGGTGGCAATCTTGGTGAATTAGGTTGCGTTAGCTGGATGTTTGACCAAAAAGGTGTTTGTGTCGTGCAGGGTGTAGTTGACGAAGAACAGCTTTTAGAAGCATCCCTCGAAGGCGGCGCTGAGTCTTATGAGATGACTGAAGATCAGATGGCTGAAGTTTTTACTGATATTGGCAATTTAGAAACCCTTAGTCAGACGCTCAAAAATCAAGGCTTTAAGGTAACTGATGCCGAATTTCGCTGGATTCCTAGTAATAGTGTAGATGTTACCGATCCAGATCAGGTGCGATCGCTTTTCAAGTTAATTGATACTCTAGAAGGCTTGGATGACGTGCAAAATGTCACAGCTAACTTCGACATAACAGAAGAATTGATGACTCTTAGCATTTCTTAATCAAAATTTGCACAGAGCAAAATGTTACATCTAACTTGGAAATACCAGCAACTCTGATTAGCCAAGTATTCTCTATAATTCCGATATTTTACGGTTGTAAAAATAGACATGAAAGATTCATATCAATTACAAACTCATGACATATACCTATTGGATAGTTAGATTGTTGATTAGTTGATGAGGAATTTCAAGTGAATAAGTTCGCTAAAGCTTTACTTTTGGCTTTAATTTTTGCTGCGCCTGTAACCGCTTTTGCATCTCAAGCTCAAGCTAAAACTATCCACCATGTTGCTACTACAAAATCTAGCAAAGTTAAACAACTGAAACACCACAAACATTACAAACATCATGCTAAAAATATAGCTCCTAAAACTCATAAATAGTTACTATTATGTGCAACAGTTTCTAGTAGCTCTGTAATAAAGTTTAGTGTTGGTTTATCTGAAAAAATAACTGCATTATTTAACCCCGTTGAAATCCCTACCTTTCAACGGGATTTTTCATTAACTTGCTCAAGGAGGCGCGATCGCGTCAAAATAAGAGTAAAAGACGCTGTAACCTAACTTAACAATGGCCCTAACGCAGCTTGAGCAACCTCTCTCCCCTCAACCAATACCGCCAGACTTGCGGGGATATGAATATGATTTGGTAATTGTCGGCGGTGGGATTATTGGGTTAACTCTAGCCTCTGCTTTAAAAGATTCTGGTTTGAGTATCTTGCTGATTGAAGCGAAAGTGGCTTCGGTGGCGGTAGCGAAGGGACAAGCTTATGCAGTTCATCAGCTTTCGGCGCTAATTTACCAAGGAATTGGAGTTTGGGACAAAATATTGCCTCAAATCGCCAAATATTGCCGAGTTCGTCTTTCTGATGCCGATTATCCCAATGTGGTGGAATTTACCACAGATGATATAAATACAGCCGAGTTGGGTTATGTGGCAGAACACCAAGCACTGTTGCAGCCTTTGCAAGAGTTTGTCCAAGATTGTCCAAATGTGACATATCTGTGTCCGGCTGAAGTGGTAAATACGCAGTACCAGAAAGATATAGTCGCGGTAGATATTAAAGTTGCCGATCAGTTATACACAGTTCGCAGCAAATTACTAATAGCAGCAGATGGGGCGCGATCGCCAATTCGTCAAGCTGCTGGTATCAAAACCTCCGGCTGGAAGTATTGGCAGTCTTGCATCGTGGCATTTGTCAAACCAGAAAAACCGCATAACAACACGGCTTACGAAAGATTTTGGTCTAGCGGCCCCTTTGCGATTTTACCTTTACCAGAGAACCGTTGCCGCATTGTGTGGACAGCCCCTCACGAAGAAGCAAAAGCTTTGTGTGCCTTAGATGATGAGCAATTTTTAGCAGAACTCACCCGTCGCTATGGCGATCAGATGGGGAAATTGGAATTACTAGGCGATCGCTTTGTATTCCAGGTACAACTCATGCAAAGCGATCGCTATGTTCTCTCCCGACTGGCATTAATTGGTGATGCGGCGCACAATTGCCATCCTGTGGGTGGACAAGGTTTAAATTTGGGAATTCGGGATGCAGCAGCTTTGGCGCAAGTAATCCAAGCAGCGCACCAAGCGGGTAAAGATATTGGCGACATTCAAATTCTGAAAAGTTATGAACGCTGGCGCAAGTTGGAAAACCTGACAATTTTAGGTTTCACCGATTTGTTAGATCGGATGTTTTCTAATAACTTCTTACCTGTGGTGGTGGTTCGTCGCTTAGGTTTATGGTGTTTGCAACGAGTTCCTGTATTAAAGGTGTTTATGCTGAAATTGATGATTGGCTTGAAGGGACGGACTCCAGAATTGGCAAAACGATAAACGCTAGATTACAGCAGCTTGAAAAATCTGGTTTGGGGTGAGATTCAATTCGGGAAAGGTTTGGGAGATAATGCGTTCCCCGAAGGGGTTGCCGCAGGCATCGCTATCTCTAAACTTACTTATCTGATATTCCTCATCAACCAAGTTACAAACGCTGATTGTCGGTTGTTTGGGATTGCCGATAAAATTGCGTCCACCCAAGGCAGCATAATCGACAATCCAATATTCTGGGATACCCATCTCTTCATAGTCAGCATATTTTAAATAGTAATCGT
Source organism: Nostoc sp. (assembly GCF_036917775.1). Classification (GTDB taxonomy): domain Bacteria; phylum Cyanobacteriota; class Cyanobacteriia; order Cyanobacteriales; family Nostocaceae; genus Nostoc. The sequence goes on along the minus strand of NZ_JBALEQ010000110.1, from coordinate 2,187 downwards.
CTCGCCAGTTAGTTGATACAACCTCAATTGCCAAAGCTATTGATGCACCTAAACTCAGGGTAGATTTTTTTTTCCACAATGGTTCATTTTCCAGATTTGCACGATTTAACACCAAGACATCTGGAAAATAACCAGAATCTTTTTCAGGAGGTTTAACTATAACTTGGTTAGGGATACCGTAGGGTAATCCTAGACGTTTGATTTCAACAGGAATTTCGACACCTAGAAAGCTTTTAACTTCCTCATGTTCCCCTACTGGTTGTGCCATCTCAACAATTTGTCCTTTATGTAGTTCGTAGCGCACCCGTCGATTATCGGGTAGCCAATCGACAAATTCCTCAAAGGTTACTAGCTTAGGTATGGCTTGAGTCATAGATGATAGAGAATTACTGAATCATAAAAATATTATCTCTAATTCAGCGATCGCATTGCTTGCAAATTAGCTTAACCTTTTACAGTGCGATCGCTATAGCTGGAAATAAACGCTCACGAATTAGCTGCCCAAAGAATGGAGACATTACTATGGTTTTGCGTAATGCGTTACGCTTCGCTAACGCATCCTACGAGATCGGGCGATCGTACTGTATCTTGTATCTTGGCGATCTCGAAATAAAGCAAGATAATTGAAGTACCAAAATTGAAGTATGTATGTAAATTGTGACAAACCACGAAGATAGTAATATTGAGTCACAAATAACCTGTGATGCGCTCCTTAGCTTAATGCAAAAGCAAATTTTGGATATTGAACGCAAAGAAGCAAAGAATACTTGTGCAATCTTTCATCAAACAGGTAATCGGTTTGTATTCCTGTACCATCGAAAAAATAGCCCAAATGTAAGAATTTATTTTCGTGCTGAACCTGATTCAGAATTACATCAAGTTCCGCCCACTATAAATCTTCAGAAACGAACCAAAGTTAATAACGCTTGGGAGAGAAATTTTCCTTACTTTTTTGAACTTTCACCATCTGATAATTTGGAGGAAGTTTCTGAGTTTCTCATTAAAGAAGCTTATCCGCTTTCCTTCAAATCTGCTTCATCAATATTGAGGAAAGAACAGCCTACACTATCTGAGCAGCGTCAAATAGTTGAAGCTGAAGGTTATTTCAATACTGAAAATATTGAAGATGCAAGGCGGCGAGTAACTACTTCTATTGTCCAGCGACAAGGGCAAGCAGAGTTTCGTCGTCAGTTGTTAGAAGCCTATAATTATCAATGTCCAATAACGGGATGTAATGCTGAAGCTGCTCTCGAAGCAGCACATATCATTCCATATAAGGGTACTGAAACTAATCACATAGCTAATGGTTTGCCATTAAGAGCAGATATACACACTCTTTTTGATTTACATTTGCTATCTATTCATCCTAAGACACATAAAATTGTCATTTCTTCTGAATTGCAGGCAACTTCCTACATAGAATATATGGGTCAGAGTGTGTCTTTACCAAAAGAAAAAATCGCACAACCAGACCCAGATGCTTTGAAAAAACATTATGAGTTATTTCTGCAAAAATGCTGACATAAGACCCTTCAGTGCGATCGCCAATCTTGTAGGATGCGTTAGCGCTAGCGTAACGCATCCCCCATGTAATCAAAGTGCTGAATTATGGATTATCAGCTGGATTTGGGCAAACTAATCAACAAATCCGATATAGCATCATTCAATGACCAACTACCGCAGAATAAGGATTGAGGGCGGCACTTACTTCTTTACCCAGGTAACACATGAAAGACAACCGTGGCTTTGTACGGATATTGCTCGTCCTTTGCTGCGCTCGGCATTTCTCAAGGTTCGTGAAAAATATCCCTTTGCGATCAATGCCATTGTGTTGTTACCTGACCACATCCACTGCATCTGGACTTTACCACCCAATGATAGTGATTATGCAACTCGTTGGCGATTGATTAAAAGCGATGTCACCAAGCAAGGAGCATCTAAGCTAAAGTTGCAGGCAAACCGGAGTGAGTCACGGCACAAACGTAGAGAGAGCAATCTTTGGCAGCGACGATTTTGGGAACATTGGATTCGAGATGATGTTGATTTTGTGCGGCATTGTGATTATATCCATTACAATCCAGTAAAACATGGGTTAGAGAACACCACAGAATGATTGATCCTATGATCAGAGAAAGATAATTTTAGTATGCAGCCTACCTCATGTCTCCAAAATCTATCATTCAACTT
>NZ_JBALEQ010000109.1:0-126044 GCF_036917775.1 Nostoc sp. | reverse complement strand
CGATTCCACTTAACTCAGCCCCTAAAAGAAGTTGGGTAACTTTCTCTTGTCTTCTATTCATTGCTGCTAAATGCAAATTAGTCCAAACTCAAGTAAAAAACTACCTCTAGTCATATAGGAAATGCTTTTTCAAAATAGTGCCTTGCACATATTTAAAGTCTACAGTCCTAATTTAACGGTAAAATTTTTTACTATAGGGAGAAAAGTATCGAGACTTAACTCTTAACTAATTAAGCAAATTCGTAGCGATTTTTACCCAAGTGCTTGGCACGATACATTGCTGCATCTGCTTGTTTGATCAAATTTTCACTATCTTGGCTGTTGTATGGGTAGACACTTATGCCAATACTGGCAGAGATTCGGATTGCATAGCCATCCAAAATAATTGGCTTGGTAATACTGCTTAAGATTTTTTCGGCGACTTTAGCAGCTATCTGGACATTAGGAATTGCCCGCAAAATTATAGTAAATTCATCGCCACCCAAACGAGAAACTGTATCACTAGCGCGTAAAGAGTTGCTGAGTCTTCCAGCGATAGTCATGAGCAAGCGATCGCCCGTCTCGTGTCCCAGAGTATCATTGACTTGCTTAAAGCCATCTAAATCAATAAACAACAGTCCCAGCAACAGGTTATTGTGTTGCGCCCAATTTAACGACTCATAGAGTTGTTCGGCAAAAAATTTGCGATTGGATAAACCTGTGAGGGGATCGTGATACGCCAGATAACGCAAGTGGTCTTCTTTGAGTTTTAATTCATTGTTAGAGCGGAATAGTTCAGCAGCAGTCCGCTTCAGCTGCTCCTCCATTAGCTTGCGCTGAGTAATATCTCGGATGACCCCAACTAAAAAGAAATTGCCAGCTGAGTCTTTGTGAAGCGATCGCTTAGTGGCAATTTGATGAGTCTGTCCATCTGCATTTGTAAATTCTTCTTCATGTTCCTGGGGTTTTTGAGTTCGGAACACAAGATCATCCTGTTGTCGAAACACATCAGCTTCATGTTTAGGGAAAAAGTCATAGTCTGACTTCTCAATTAACAACTTATTTGGATAACCGATAAATCGACAATAGGCTTCATTTAAAACAATCCACTGGTGTTGTTCATTTTTTACAAAAATTGGATCGGGAATCGTGTTGATTACATGATGCAAAAATTCTTTAGAACGTTTCCACTCTTCCTGGATATGGGCAATATGACTGGTCATCCAAATAGCTGAACTGCCAAAGCTAAACAATGAGGGAAGGAGCGGTATCCACAAACCGTATAAAAAAGCAAGGTATGTAGTCAGTGTCAATACAAAGCAAGAAACTAGGATACAAAGCAGACTTCTAGTAGCGTGTCGTATCCGCCATGTCGTCATAGCTCCCAAATAAGACCAGATTAAAATCCACAAGTATTCCATCAAGTCAGACCAGAATCTTAATAATGGTCGTCCATCAAGAGCAGCAGATATTAACTCACTAATAAAATAAGCTTGCAGTTGAATACCAGGTACGGGCTTTGCCGTACCTATTAGATTACTGGAATAGGGAATGAATACAAAATCCTGGAGACTGGGTGCGGTGGAGCCAATCAGTATAATCCGATCTTTGATTAAATTTTCTTGAACTTTATCTGCCAGTACATCTTTTATCGATACCTGACGAAAATTACAAATTTCTCTAGATGAACTTTGACATTTAGGTTTGGGAAAATTGGTCAGAATTTGGTATCCTCTATCATCAGCCCTCACATAAGCACCATCATTAGCCTCGAAACGAGTAAATGATGCCTTACCCAATTGCAAATACTCAGGGTTGCTTTTTGCTTTGGTGGGGGTAATTCCCTTTGCCTTTAAATACAATAAAGCCAACTTCAGGGCAAAACTTTCGTGTAACTGCTCATCAACGTGCCAATATAACAAACTGCGACGTACTTTACCATCCAGATCGTACAGCACGTTATTAAAGCCAACTTGATCCTTATTCAGTCCCTGTGGAGGCAAAACACTAAAGTTTTTGTTTTTGTCATTTGCCAATAGTTCAATACCAATTAAATTGGGCATTGACTTATAAGTCTTACGCAGTTCCTGATTACCAGGCTCTACTGGCAAATTTCTGTAGAGATCTAAGCCAATAGCAAGGGGTTTGTGGACATTTAATTTTTGCAACAACAGTGCAATCTTCGCATCTGGAATCGGCCACGAACGTATTTCGTTCAAATAGGCTTCATCAATCACTACGATTGTAATACGCTCTTCCGGTGGTTCATTTGGACGTAAGCGAAACAATTGATCCAAAGCTGCAAACTCCAAAGATTGCAATAATCCAATGGAGTGCAACAGCACGACGCAGACTGCAACGCTGACGGCAGTAATCAATTCTCTGTGTCCTCGACTAAGCGATTGTTTTAGTCCAAAGATTAACTTTACAAAACGCTTGTCTAGCTGCTGATTCATTCCCATTACCTATTAGGGAGAAATATTCTCTATTTCCTATAGCTATTAACTATCGGACTAACATATTTTAAAGGAGAGTTAAATAGAGTTTCTAAGAGTTTTTTCAACTCAACAAGTTTCTTCAAGACATTCTGGCATTTGTGAATGTAATAACATATATTGAGGCTGATTTTCTGACCAAACGGCAACTGGGAGTTGTGTGGCTATCAGCACAGATTAATAAATCTGTTGAAAGGGAGTTTCAGTGAATTTAACACCCAAATACTTGTCTAACAAAACTTATTCAATTCAAGTCGCACATTTGTAATCAATTAAGTATTTTACTTATAATTGTGGTAACTTTTAACTTCTAACAGACACACCTTTAGGTTTGGTGGTGACATGATTACATCCCAAGTAGCCCCCAAGTGCTGTAAAAAAATTAAATTATATTTTAAATTAAAGTAAATATATTTAATTGATTTCCTTAAACTTGAAAATATTTTCGGATAAAAGCCGCAGGAAAACTGGTAGCTGGCTATTGGATAAGACCTATTATCTATTACCAAAAACAAAACAGCCAACTGGAAACAGACTTTGCTGTATTCATCCAGTTGACTATACTCGGTGCTGTAGCGGTAGTGGGGCGTTGATTCTATTTTGAGTGACAAAAAGCACTGTGTAATGACGGAAAGTCTACGTAGGCAAACCTCAAGTAAAACAAGTGGCGTGGCAGTCTTTTAACTCAGCAATATTCATTCTTGTAGGATGTGAGTTAAACCTTACCACTAGCTTGACCTAGCCTTCCCCAAGACAATTATTTGAAATACTTAAAGTTGCGAGGCCCTGTGTAACCAGAAACTTTTGCTAGTTCATTTAAGTTTTGGACTCCGCTATAACTTTGACCATTGATGATCCAAGTGGGGAAGCCTTCAATTTTTGCGGCTTTACACAGTTCTGTTTGAGCTTTAAGCCCATCGGGAGCGCACTCTATCTTAACATCTTTGTTAATTATTTCCTCGGCTTCCTTACCAAAAAGCTGCTTTTGTTCATGGCAGTGAGGACACCAGTAAGCGCTGTATTCCTTTGCGCCTACCTTTGCTAGATGGCTTGCTAAGGCTATTTCTGCCTCGCCAGAAGTGGTGGTAACTTCCCAACCAAAAGCTGGGCTAGGATCTCCTTTGGAATTAAAGGTAATTTTAACAGGTTGTCCTGGAGTTCCAGATGTAACATCTGATTTATTCACACCAGCATAAACGCCTAAAGTGCCAATCAGCGTTACCATACCCACAATTAGGGCGGTAAAGAAGATTTGTCCAATATCCTCCCAAGTACGACCCATAATTGTTAATACCAAAAGACTCACAGAAAACAAAGCTGAACCGATACAGTAAGGACAAATAGCTTTGATTTGAGATGTCAGCACATACATTAAGTAGCCGCTAAAGACAGACATAGCGATCGCACCCACCAGCAGCAACCACCACGTCAAATTTTCCAATTGTTTGCGACTATTGTTTTCCCCTGAGTTAAATACCAAGGGAGCCAAAGCAAATATCACCATACTGATGTATGCCAAAAACCCAAACAAAGCCAATGGCTGACCAAAAACTGTTGCCCAAGGACTGGAAAGCACATCATTACAACCCTTAGCGCCAGCCTCTGCCACACAAGCTGCACTGCCTCCTGTTAACTTTTCTATGGTGAGATAACCTGTGATCAGGGCACCACATCCAGCGATCGCGGCAATCAATGGCCGTGACCATTTATGAATCCAAGGAGTAGAACGACGGCGAATCATAAATATTGGGGAATGGGGAATGGGGATTGGGGAATGGGGAATGGGGATTGGGGAATGGGGAATGGGGAATGGGGAGTGGGGAATGGTTATTAATTCTTCTCCCCTGCTCCCTGCTTCCTGCTACCTTGCTTCTTCGCCATTCTTCATTCCCCATTTAAGAATGTAACTTTACTTGTTTTGCTGATTTACTTTCACCTTTGGAGTTCCAACTGCGACGCGCGGCTTCGACAAATTGACTGACGCGAATTGGGTCAATTGGTTGCTCAATACGTCCGTGACGTTTCAGAGAACTAGAAACTATTACACCATCTGCGGCCTGCATCAATGTATCAATATTTTCCCAATTTGCCCCACTACCAATAAACACTGGCGTGCCAGATGCTGCATCACAAGCTAGTTCCAAATCTTCTAAGTTAGGTGGACTACCAGTAGCCCAGCCTGACAAAATCACCCCGTCTGCTAAACCCCTTTCAATGGTGTCTTTCACGGCGACTGTGAGATTTGGAGAACTCAAAGGACGGGCGTGCTTCACCAAAACATCGGCCAGAATTTTAACATCGCAGCCTAACTCCCGTCGATACCGGAGTAGGTGATGGGCTTCTCCTTCAATTAATCCTTGATCGGTTGCCATTACTCCGGTGAGAACGTTAACGCGGATGAATTGCGCCTGCACACAGCTAGCGATCGCCATTGCACTTTTGCCGTCGTTTCGCAAAACATTTAAGCCTATAGGCAAAGTCACCAAGTTTTGTATCCGTTGCACCACAATGGTCATGGCACTCACAACCACGGGATCGACTTGGTTTTTGGTAAAGGGCGCGTCGAAAAAATTTTCCACAATCAAACCGTCAACCCCTCCGCTTGCAAGGGCTGCGGCTTCTTGCTCGGCTCGGTCAATCACCGCTTTTAGGCTACCTCCCCAACGGGGCGAGGTAGGTAGTGGTAGCAGGTGAACCACGCCAATAATCGGTGAGCGAGTTTTAAATAATTGATATAAGTCCACGTCTTTAATCCGCCTCGCGGAGTCCAGAGTCTAGAATTTTTTGACTATTGATTATATGACCCTTGACTCTTGACTTTTCATTAACTAGTCAAATGTGTTTTATGATGGTCGGTTTATTGCCTCCTTCCTCAGATGGAAATTGGCGTGAAACCTCCCATAAGATATGTTAAGATAAAACCTGGCTACAAGAGGAGTTTGCCACTCACTAGACGCAAGGCAGCTTTCCGTGGTTTAGGCATCTTGTCCCCGAACAGTCGTAGGACTTGCCAATCGCCAGGGTAGTATTACTGCTTTATCAAGCGTAGTCGCTTTCGTCGATTTCCCTGAGGGTAGCGACTTCTCAACAACAAGCCCTTTGGGCGGCTTCCCGATGGGTAGGTTAACAACGCACACGCTGTGGTAATGTAAAATACCAATAGGCGAATTGTTAAAAAAGATTACAAGTGTCAAAAGTACCCAAAGACACTTCAATTTACCCTGGGGAACAGATTGATAGAAATATCATAACATGACCTCTATTTTTATTTATTAATAGGGTTATGTGTCCACGTACAGTTAATAACAGTGGGAATTTGCCACTGTAGTGTTTTCATGAGGATGCTGATAGCAAAAAAGCGAAGTTAGCGCCGGAATGTTTGACAACAAGAAGAAAAAAAATGAAGATATTTTCAAAATATGGGTGACAAGCCAACAATTGCCATTTCTCACCTGGGCTGCGAGAAAAATCGAATTGATACAGAACACATGCTGGGAATGCTCGTAGAAGCAGGCTACGGTGTAGATACAAATGAAGAGTTAGCAGATTACGTTATTGTTAATACTTGTAGTTTTATTGAAGCAGCCCGGCAAGAATCTGTCAGAACTTTGGTAGAACTGGCAGAGGCAAATAAAAAGATCGTAATCACTGGCTGCATGGCGCAACACTTTCAAGAACAACTTTTGGAGGAGTTACCCGAAGCAGTAGCCGTTGTCGGCACAGGCGATTATCACAAAATTGTTAATGTAATTGAGCGTGTTGAACTTGGCGAACGGGTTAAACAGGTTAGTATCGAACCAACCTACATTGCTGACGAAACTACACCGCGTTATCGCACTACAACCGAGGGCGTAGCTTACCTCCGGGTTGCCGAAGGTTGTGATTATCGTTGTGCATTTTGTATAATTCCTCATCTTCGAGGGAACCAGCGATCGCGTACTATTGAATCTATAGTGGCCGAAGCCGAGCAATTAGTTAGTCAAGGAGTAAAGGAAATTATTCTAATTTCCCAAATCACCACTAATTACGGTTTGGATATTTATGGTAAACCAAAATTAGCCGAATTACTTCGCGCTTTGGGGAAGGTAGATATACCGTGGATCAGAATGCATTACGCTTATCCCACGGGACTGACCCCAGATGTGATAGCGGCCATCCAAGAAACACCAAACGTCTTGCCTTATCTGGATTTGCCCTTGCAGCATTCTCATCCAGATATTCTCCGCGCCATGAACCGTCCTTGGCAAGGGCGGGTAAATGATGGGATTATAGATCGCATCAAAACGGCGCTACCAACAGCCGTACTGCGGACAACATTTATTGTTGGTTTCCCAGGAGAAACACAAGAGCATTTTGAGCATCTACTAGAGTTCGTTCAACGGCATGAATTCGATCATGTTGGTGTCTTCACCTTTTCCTCTGAGGAAGGAACCCCAGCTTACAAGCTACCAAATCAGTTGGCCCAAGAAGTGATGGACGATCGCCGATACCAACTGATGGAACTCCAGCAACCGATTTCTCAAAAGAAAAATCAACAGGAAGTAGGCAAAATCGTCGATGTCCTGATTGAGCAAGAAAATCCTGAAAGTGGTGAATTAATAGGTCGTTCAGGTAGATTTTCCCCAGAGGTTGATGGTCTGGTGTATGTCAAAGGCCAGGCAAAGTTAGGAACCATCGTGCCAATAGCGATTCACCACGCTGATACATACGACCTCTATGGTCAAGTAGTCAATAACTAAATTGTCCTTTGTCTTTTGTCTTTTGTCCTTTGTTAAATGACCCTTACAGATTTACCCTTATTTTAAGGTCAACGCTGCGTTAATGGCAGTTTTCATGAGGGTTTACCTGAAGTTCGCGGACTTTTTGGCATAGTCTCTCAAAGACTTGAGGCTTCGCTACCGCCCTTGGCTTACTAATAACTAATGACTAATGACTAATGACTAATGACTAATGACTAAATGGCTAATCCAAGAATCCTTACATAAAATTTAGGACGAATTAATGACTCTTTCATTCCAAGAATTAGGCATTTCCCAAGAACGTGTCGCCCAACTAGAAAAAATCGGTTTTACCGAACCAACTAACATTCAAGTCCAAGCAATTCCCCAATTGCTGGGTGGTCGTGATGTAGTAGGTCAATCTCAAACTGGAACAGGCAAAACGGCAGCATTTTCACTGCCTATTTTAGAGCGGCTAGATATTAATCAAAAAGCCGTACAAGCCATAGTTTTAACACCAACTCGTGAATTAGCAATGCAGGTTCACGATGCGATCGCCCAATTCATCGGCGATGAAGGATTGCGGGTGTTAGCAATCTATGGTGGTCAATCAATTGACCGCCAGATGCTACAACTCAGACGTGGCGTTCACATGGTTGTGGGCACCCCAGGACGAGTAATTGATTTACTTGATCGCGGCTGTTTAAAGCTCGATCAAGTGAAGTGGTTTGTACTGGATGAAGCCGATGAAATGTTGAGCATGGGCTTTATTGATGATGTAATCAAAATCCTCTCACAAGCGCCCGTAGATCGCCAAACAGCTTTATTCTCGGCAACAATGCCACCATCGATTCGGATGTTGGTGAACAAGTTTTTGCGATCGCCTGCAACTGTTACTGTTGAGCAACCAAAAGCTGCTCCCAACAAGATTAATCAAGTAGCTTACTTGATCCCCCGTCACTGGACAAAAGCCAAAGCCTTACAGCCGATTCTGGAAATGGAAGATCCAGAAACAGCTTTAATCTTTGTTCGCACCAGACGTACAGCCGCAGAACTCACCAGTCAGTTACAAGGCGCTGGTCACAGTGTCGATGAATACCACGGTGACTTGTCGCAACAAGCGCGGGAACGGTTATTGATCAGATTCCGTAACCGTCAAGTCCGTTGGGTGGTAGCAACTGATATTGCAGCACGAGGGTTAGATGTCGATCAACTCTCCCATGTAATCAACTACGACTTACCCGATAGCGTCGAAACCTACGTCCACCGTATTGGTCGTACTGGTCGTGCTGGTAAAGAAGGAACAGCAATTTCTTTAGTACAACCATTTGAGCGCCGCAAACAGCAAACATTTGAACGTCATAATCGCCAAAGTTGGCAATTGCTGACCATTCCCACACGCGCACAAATTGAAGCGCGGCACATCATGAAACTGCAAGAACAGGTGCGGGAAGCTTTGACAGGTGAGCGTTTGGCTTCATTTTTGCCAATTGTTAGCGAACTAATTGAAGAATACGATGCTCAAGCGATCGCCGCAGCCGCATTGCAAATCGCTTACGATCAAACTCGCCCCGCTTGGTTGAGTTCAGATGTAGAAATTCCCCAAGAGGAATCTTCTGCTCCCAAACCAAGATTAGGCAAGCGTCGTGAATCTTCTAGCGATCGTCCCCGTTCTGCATGGAAATCAGATAGTAACAATGGTGAAGAAAGACATTCTTCTCCCAAGCCAAAACTGCGGACAAGTGGGCAGGAGTCTTCTGCTTCTGCATCCCCTAGTAAAAAGATAGGTTCACCCACAGCTAGGGAATCGGCTTCTTAGTCAACAGGTTAGAAGTTAATCAATTTTGGATTTTAGACTTGTCGTGAGCGTTCAGTCGAACGATTTTTAGATTTTTCTTCAATCCAAAATCCAAATATAAAATTGGAGAGTTGAGAGTTAAGAGTTAAGAGTCAAGATTTTGGCTTTGGCTCTTGACTTTTTGGTTTTGCAAGACAACGACAAACTGACACTACCAGACTTACTACCAGGTTGGGAGCTAGTAGTGTCAGAAATTTGGCCTCCTATGTTTGAGTAGTTCAAAACTACTACAGCCAAGGACGACTAACTAATTCTAATTGTCCAATTTCATCGTCGCTCAATTTCCAGCCTAAAGCACCAGCATTCTGCCGTACCTGTTCAGCCGTCTTCACCCCAGCAATGGGAATAACGTTACCCTGAGCAATTAACCAGTTGAGAGCAACTTGGGCTGGGGTGCGATCGTATTTTTCCCCGAAGTTGCGTAGCAAAGATATGACTGGGGCAATTTTTTGCAGACCTTCTTTCTTAAATCGCGGGTCTATTTTTCTCGCACCAGTGGGAATTTCAGCACTATCAATACTGTACTTACCTGTGAGTAATCCCTGTGCTAAAGGACTATATGCCAAGATAGTTACACCCAACTCACGCGCAGTTGCGATAATGCCTTGACTTTCAACTTGGCGACTGAGTAAAGAATAACGCACTTGGTTTACAGCCAAAGGCACTCCACGGGCTGCCAATATTTGATGCGCGTCGCGCATTTGCTCTGCTGAGTAATTACTCACACCAACAGCCTCAATTCTGCCCCGCTTCACTTCATCTGCTAAGGCATTCATCAAAGTTTCTTGACTTAAAAGGAAGGCAAAAGGCCAATGCACTTGGTACAGGGCGATCCGCTCAAGTTGTAGGCGTTTGAGGCTGGCTGTTAAAGCATCAGAGACAGATTGGGCTGTAAATCGCCACGGTACGGGGCCAAATTTTGTGGCGATTTGTACAGGTTGTTGTGTCTGTTGTAAAAATTGCCCTAAAAATTCCTCGCTCTTTCCCATTCCGTAGATTTCGGCAGTATCAAAGAAGGTAATACCAGCTTCTAAGGCTGCGGTAAAGGCTTCTTGTAACTGTTCTGGGCCGTAGCGATCGCCATAATTCCAAAATAGTTTATCACCCCAAGCCCAAGTGCCGATGCACAAGGGTGTAACAGATGGGCCATTTTGCCCCAATGTAATGTTTTCCACGGTTGCAAAATTTAGTTTATTTACATTTCTTTACTTTTATAGTGTATCGTTACAGACAAGATTGGGTGCGATCGTCACCACTGGGCTGCAAATCTTGTGGTGTCGCAGCTACGCCCGTCGTAGAGATCGCGCCTTGCATAAAGATTTAAAACCTGAATCAAACGCGCATAAACAAGATCCCCGACTTCTCGAAGAAGTCGGGGATCTGCGGGTTGCAATTCTCACAAATCAAATAGGATTGCTATAGTTGAGTATATTTACTTGTATTTAAGAATTAGATGATTTATCCTGCTTGGGTTTTTTGATTAATTCCATGTAGACATTAATCTCACTAATTTCTACATCATGCTCAACTCTGGTTACTTTCCATCTCTCCTTTTTTAGGTAAACTTCCTCTCCTACTCTGGGAGTAAATTGAAGATCGTAGAATTTTTTGAGAAAATCTTTTTGATTTTCTTCCCATAATATTACTTTGACTGGTTCTTTACTCATTGCTTATGCCTTTTTGATTACTAGATGAAGGTAAGTAGTTTGAGGACATACATACCGCAAGTTTATCTTACTAATTCAATGCAATAGCGTAGTTAAAACCACATTTTAATATTGATATTTTTATTATTGGTAAGTTCCCATCGTTGCGATGCCTGCGGCGGGGCGCAGCCCATCGCTATTTTTTAGCTAGTCCTGCTCAATGTTGCGATAAGTATTTGTTCAAGCTTTTTGACTTTTATTCTGATCGTGATAATTCAACCGAATTTTACGGGAATACTTATAAATAGTTCTATCTTCTCTAAATAACTAAAGATGAGTTTATTTAACAAATTTGCAGCAACGTTTGAAGAGTCTAGACAATTTTTCCAAAGAAGTCTAGAAGAATACATAATGTTTAGCTCAGAAGCTAAACAGTTGACTTTGACCAAAAAAATGGTTTTAATTCTCTGTCAGCAAGCCGAATCTAGAGTTGAACAATTAAAAAGCTTAAAACCACACTCTGAAGAGGGACTGATTGCGACAATAGAGTACAACAAAGTTCAAGTAAAATTACATTTTACTCCTGAAAAAATAACTCTTAATAAAGAGTATATTGAAGGTGAACTTCGCTTATTGAACCCTCCTAAGTTTGAGACTGAATCGATAGTTTACCGTTACCTCATTGCAGGTTGGACAAGATTTTTGGGAGGTAAATTTCCTAATGGAGCTTTACCAAAAGAGGTTAGAATTGAAAATAATAAGGTCTATTATACTCTTGCTCGAAATGAATTGCAGCTTTTAGATTCCCTTTTCCATAATCTTGAAAATGGTTCTGCTTTGATGACTAAGCTTCAACAAGGAGAATTAACTATTGAAACTTCAGTAGCTTTGAGTTGGAATAATTTTAAGCTTCAAAATTTGCTTCAAGTTCTGAATGTCAAATAGGAATAAAAATAGAGAATTAATTTTTATTTTTCTTTTAAAAATAGCCACGCTTGAGTAATAGAAATGCAAAGTATTGACTCAATACTTTATCGATTCCCCAGGCTCATCCGAGCAAAAAAGCTGATAGCATTGACTCTCAAAACCATTGATGTAACTTGTTTATGGTCCAATACTGTTCAGTTAAGGACTTCTTTCTTATCTTTGCGTCTTTTGCGTCCTTCTCTAACGAGACGCTGCGCGTAGCTTGCTTCGACCTAGTAGTATGCGGTAGCCTGCGGCTTGCCGTTGACGCTCCTTCTCTGCGAGACGCTGCGCGAACGTCGCTACCGCTTCGCTAATGCGTCTACGTTAAAAAAAAATTGCAATGTCTATAGCAGGCGAAGCCATCGCAACTTCCACTTTTCGTTCGCTGATTTCGAGCTGGTAGGGTTTATCTTTATTTAAAGAGAGAGAGATAAAATCCTATAAACCATACGAAAAAGTAGCTATGGCCACGAGCGATGTTTCACCCAATCCAGAATCAAATTCGTCGATACCTTTGGAATCATTGCCGAGAATTAATTTACTGACAATGTTCCGACTGGGTTTGTTTCAGATGGGATTAGGCATCATGTCGCTTCTCACCTTGGGTGTGCTGAATCGAGTGATGATTGACGAGTTGAAAGTCTTGCCATTAATTACGGCTGGTGCTATTGCTATGCACCAATTTGTTAGCCCGGCACGAATTTGGTTTGGGCAGATGTCTGATGCCAAGCCATTGCTGGGCTATCACCGCACTAGCTATGTCTGGATTGGTGCAATATTATTTACGACTATATCTTTCTTGGCTCTGCAAGTAGTTTGGCAATTAGGTAGCAGTTTGCAAACCACTGGCTGGAGTTTCCAAACCTATGGCTGGGCGGGAGTGCTAGCATTAACTTTTGCAGGATATGGTTTCGCTCTGAGTGCCAGTTCTACACCTTTTACTGCCCTTTTAGTAGATGTTACTGATGAAGATAACCGCTCTAAATTGATTGGGATTGTCTGGTCAATGCTGATGATTGGCATTGTCATTGGAGCAGTAGTTAGCTCTAAGTTGCTAGAAAGACCAGAAATTTGTGGGACGGCTCTTTTAGCCTATAACCCTTCTCAGACAAACAAAGTCGTTGACATAGCTAAACTACAATCGACAATCAACCCCGTTTTTCTAATTATGCCTGCGATCGTCTTTGGACTATCACTGTTGGCAACTTTCGGCGTAGAAAAGAAGTATTCCCGTTACACTTCCCGTTCTTCTTTGGTAGGTAGAGAAGACCAAATAACTTTGGGTACAGCCTTACGAGTGCTAACTGCTAATCGCCAAACAGGAGTATTTTTTAGTTTCCTCTTGGTGTTGACTATTAGTATTTTTATGCAGGATGCAATTTTAGAACCCTATGGTGGAGAGGTTTTCGGGATGTGCATTTCTCAAACCACTAGACTAAACATTCCTTTTGGAATCGGTACCCTCATCGGAATTAGCTCTACTGGGTTTTTGCTTTTGCCGCGCTTAGGGAAGAAACAGACTACTAAAATTGGTTGTATCAGTGCAGCCGTCAGCTTTGGCTTAATCATTATGTCAGGGTTTAGCGCCAACCCAGGTTTATTAATGGGTAGCCTACTTGTTTTTGGTCTGTCATCTGGAGTCATTACAGCTGGTGCTACCAGTTTGATGTTGGATTTGACGGCTGCGGAAACGGCGGGTACATTTATTGGGGCTTGGGGATTATCTCAAGCAATGGCTAGGGGATTGGCTACAATACTTGGTGGAGCAGTTTTAAATTTAGGTAAAATGATTTTCCCGTCACCAGTGTTAGCATACAGCATGGTATTTGCGGTGCAAGCAATAGGGATGCTTGTTGCGGTTTCGTTACTGTGGCGCGTGAATGTCCAAGAATTTCAGATGAATGCCAAGACTGCGATCGCATCTATTTTGGAAAGGGAACTAGATTGAACTTTACCCTCCCAAGTAAAGATGACGAAAACCCTTTGCTTCTTTACGCCTTTGCGCGAGAATTAACCAATGAATGATTTTTGGACAACAATTCTAGATTTTGCCCAAACTACCACTACCAGGGTGGGTAAGCAGCTAATGCAAGATTTTGGGCAAGTACAGGCTGACCAAAAAGCTGATGGAAGTTTGGTGACGCAAGCAGATAAATGGGCAGATCAGGAAATTCGGGATGCGATCGCTTCTACTTTCTCTGGTTACGGCATTTTGAGCGAAGAGAGCGATCAGTCATTTCCCGGTACTGAGTGGTGCTGGGTAATTGACCCCCTAGATGGTACAACCAACTTCACACGCGGCATTCCCATCTGGACAATTTCTCTGGGTTTACTGTATCGAGGCACGCCCATTTTTGGGTATGTTTACGCACCAACCTTGGATCAAGCTTTTCATGGTTTTTGGGCGGGTTCATCTGGGTTAGCAACACCAACAGGAGCATTTCTCAACCACCACCCTATCCATACCAGTGTTGATAGTCCTAGCAATAATCACTTTTTTAACCTTTGTTCTCGTAGTACCGCAGCTATCAAAAACGGCTTTCCTTGCAAAATTAGGATGTTGGGTGTAGCTAGCTATAACTTTTTGACAGTTGCGACTGGGGCTACTCTCGGTGGGATTGAGGCTACACCAAAAGTTTGGGACTTAGCCGGTGCTTGGGTAATTGTCCAGGCTGCTGGTGGAGTATGGTCATCCCTTAAATCAGAACCGTTTCCATTGTCACCGGGAGAAGATTATAGCGATCGCTCTTTTCCCACTTTGGTTGTCAGTCGTCCCGAATTAGTTCCGGTATTTCAACCTTTTCTAGATGGCGTAAAAATCTAATCTGCCGCTCTCACACTTAAAACAATTATTTTGTCAATCAAAGTAGTAAGTGGCGACATCCCGACATCAAAGTTAATAAAGCCCTACTCAGACAGAGAATTGAGTATAAATAAAACTGGTAATAATCCTGATTTAAGTGCAAAACTAATGTAGTTACTAATTTAAGTACCGTTGTGGCTTATATCACACTGCTTAATTTAGTATAAATAATTTTATGTTATCTAATCTAGATTTAATTCGAGAGTTTGTACAAAACTCTATTCAGAAAAAAGAAATTTTGTTGTCAAATCCTGCTTTGACAGCGCAAACAGTGTATAAAATCAACCAACTGACAGCAAAAGGTGAAGGTGTGATTGCCACCTTCCAACTATCTAATACACTATCTGAATTCTTGATTTCTCCAAAATCATCCCAGTGGGAATTGATAAATCAGGTATTAGCAGAATATAGTTATCTTCTCAAAGGAGAAGTAGATAGTCGGGGTTTCTATCAGTATCAATACAGCGAAGTTCCCAAAGGCTATGAGATGCACTGTACTAAATCTGTACTTCTATGGCGAGCTTGGTGGAAATATCGCAAGTATACTTCCAGACTAGGAATTCCCTTGGAACTTCTAATCAGGACGCGGGATTCATGGTATCCAATCCGAGATTTAATTATTAGTGATGGACTTCTTTATATCAAAACTTTAGGAAGCGAGATCGCACTTGATTCAGAAGACTTGGTTACTTGGTTAAGCAGAATTGATGTAACTAAAACTAAAGAAATACCTAGTACAGAGACATAAATGTGGCTAGAGGTGTACAGATGTACGCTCCTACAGTAGATTAATTATTTTGCAAAGATTTTTAAAACTGGCATGACAACATATTAGGCAAAGGACGTGAAGCAAAATGAAAGGACTTTGGCTCGAAAATAACCAGTTGCAACTACGTACAAATATTCCCATCCCTGAACCACCACCAGGAGAAGCTTTGTTACGCGTCTTGCGTGCGGGTATCTGTAACACTGATTTGGAACTACTTAGAGGCTATTATCCTTACACTGGTATTTTGGGGCATGAATTTGTCGGCGTGGTTGAAAAAGGGCCAGAACACTTAGTTAACCAACGTGTAGTTGGAGAAATCAATGCTGTATGTGGGCATTGTCGGTTTTGTATCAGTGGACAACCAACTCACTGCGAAAATCGTACAGTTTTAGGTATTGTCAATCGGAATGGAGCCTTTGGTGAATATCTCTGTTTGCCGGTGGAGAACCTGCATTTAGTACCCGATAATGTGCCCACCGAAGTAGCAACATTTACCGAACCCATAGCAGCAGCTTTAGAAATTCAGCAGCAAGTACCATTGCATCCAAACGACAGGGTGCTAGTGGTTGGAGATGGTAAATTAGGGCAGTTGGTAGCCCAGACACTAGCCTTAAGTGGCTGCGAACTCTTGGCTGTGGGGCGACATCAAGACAAACTTGCCAACCTAGAGGCGCGGGGGATTAAAACTGGTTTAGCTGATGCTGTAAAAGATGGATATTTCGATATCTCAGTAGAATGTACAGGCAACCCAGAAGGATTTGCGATCGCCCGCCGCGCCCTCCGTCCCCGTGGTACGCTTGTTCTTAAAAGTACTTATGCTGGCAACCTTAGCTTAGATGTTTCTTCTTTAGTAGTGGATGAAATCACCCTCATCGGCTCCCGTTGTGGGCCCTTTACTCCAGCCCTCCAGCTACTAGCCACAGGACAAGTTGATGTGCAACCCTTGATTCACGCCACTTACCCCCTGATTGAAGGGCTTGCAGCTTTTGAACACGCCCAGAGTCGGGGTGTTTTAAAAATCTTGCTGGAAATTGGTCAATAGTTATTTGTCATTTGTCATTTGTCATTCGTCATTCGTCATTTGTCATTGGGTATGGGTTATTGCCCTTTTGCCCTTGTTTCCCCCAGTCCCCATTCCCTAATACAGATAAGGATTTGTCTTGGGTTGATAGTCAAGACAATTGATCGCTTCTTCTGTATTGGCAATAGATGGGCGTACAGTACATTTAAGACGGTAATTGTCGGTAAAAAATTGGCAACCAGCACAGGGGATTTGATGCATAAGTTTGGCTGTAGTCACACTATCTCGCGCCGCCGTCCAGAGACTCAAAACAACGAGAATAGTTACAGTCCAAGCAGTGATAAAGCATATTGGGATTAAAAAAGGTTGAATCCCATGAAGGAGGAAAAATATTACTTTTAACAAAATATGTCCTGATACAAATTAGGAATTAGAAGTATATTAACTCCTAACCGGAGGCGGAGCGTCTCCGGCTCCGCTTTTAATTCCTAACTTCCGACTATAGAAGTATTTAAATACCAGCATGACCTAGCGCTAAACCTGTTACCAGCATTCCTAGCACAAGGAAAGGTTGGGCGCTGGCTTGGTACTTAACATCATTCTTCACAGGGTCGCGCAAGAAATACATATCTTGCAAGGTGATTTGCGGAATGATTAACAGTACCAGTATCGTTGCATACAAATTCTCATGGATGCTGACAAGATAAGCTGCGATCAATCCTTGAAATACATCAATTGTCACTACACAAATCCATGCCGCAGTGGTGATGCCAAACATTACAGGTAGTGAATTTAATCCTAACTGGCGATCGCCTTCTACACTCTTAAAGTCATTGACAATGGCAATACCCAATCCAGCCAAGCTGTAGAACATTGTCAAAATTATAATTGTGGAATTCAGTTCACCAAACAAAGCGTGTCCTGTAGACCAAGGTAGGGTAATGTAACTTGCACCCAAGGCGTAGCTGCCTAGCCAGCCGTTTTGTTTGAGTTTCAGGGGAGGTGCAGAATAAATATAGGCGATGAAAGAACCGATAATTGCGATCGCTGTAATTGTTGGGAATTCATGACCAGACCACACATCCAACACAAACGCCAAACCATAGCCAGCAATCAGTAATACCCAAATCTGAATAATTACCTGGGGTAGGGGAATTGCCCCAGAGGGAATCGGGCGATAGGGTTCATTAATGGCATCGATTTCGCGATCGTAGTAATCATTGAGGATTTGGGTGTAACCTGTCATCAATGGCCCAGCTAGCAGCATACAGGTTAATACCTTCAACACATTTTCTAGTGTCCAAGTATAGTTACCCGAAGAAGCCGCACCACAGATTACACCCCAAATTAGGGGAATCCAGGTAATCGGCTTCATTAGCTGCAAACGAATTTTCCAAATTGAAGTTTCCCCAGCAGCTGCACCTTTCATCCCCAGCAACTGCCTAGTTTTCGCATTGCGATCGGCGGATGCAATCGCTTGCTCATTGGGATTATTTACCACTGCGTCTAAGGCCTCAGATGGGTTAGGGTCTGGGGTAATGGGAGTTGATTCTGACATAATTTTTACTGATTAATTAGGCATTGGGCACTGGGCATGGGGAATTGGGAATTGGGAATTGAGAATTGAGAATTGGGAATTGATAATTGGGAATTAGTTATTAATTCTTTTCCCTAACTCTCTGACTCCCTAACTTCCTCATCTCCCATTCCCCATTCCCCATCTCCCATTCCCCATTCCCCATTCCCATAACTTAAAACGAAATTATCAAATAATTATTCTGAAACTTTGCTCCAGCAACGGGTCTGCCACTGAGAGCCGGGGGTAGGGGAATATTGCGTCGCTGGTCTCCTGCTTCTACCGTGACTTCTGGCCCATATTGCGTCAGCTTGACTTGCTTTTTGTCAAATCCTGGCAAGAATAAGCGTACTTGACGATTGTGAATGTCTATTTCAATTGGTTTAGGAGCCTGTAAAGCTTGTGCTTCAAAGTTGGGTAGTGCATCTATCAGTGGTTGCCACTCACCTGTTGGCGAGTCGGGAACGACGCTCACAGGTAGGGGTATAAATTCCTCTGGCAGATTGACGTTTGTCTCAGGAGAAACAAGCAGAACCCCACCGACAGTTAAACCAATTTGTTGAGCGCTACCCCATAAATAACGAGCATTTGCTACGTCAATTGGATCTCCTGTGGTCACTAAGAAAGCAGCAAGACGCTTCGGATCGGCAAGAGCAGCTCTCCCTTTTTCCAAGAAATTATTGACTTGGTTAGTAGGTTGAGCAAAGTTATCTGCTGTCCAGTTGATATTGAAAAAGCTGCTAATTAGCGGTTGGATTAAGGGCGATTCAGTAATAGTCTTTCCTAAATCGGAGTTGACAAATAATTGCCGAAATCGCCGGACATACCAACTGAGGGATTCTGGCAAACCCAACATTCGCAACGTTAAAGAGTCACCCGTGCCATCGTAGACGATCGCATCATATTTGCCACTGGCATCATATTCGCGGATAGCATTGAGAGCTAGGGCGTTGTCCATCCCTGGCAATACTACCAGTTCTTGACCAAAAACGTCTTTGAAAATGGGCGTGCGGAGGTATTGTGCCTCCAGTTTTTTCACTTCGTCCCAGTTGCGCTCAAGCAGTACAGATGCTTGAAACTGTACCGCCTGTAACTTGGGAGCAATCTCTTGAGGATCGGCAGCAATGGTAGTACCCAACAGGATTGACAATGTTGGTTCTGCTTGTCCTGCTAGAAGTACGCGCTTGCCTTGACTTGCCAATAATTTGGCAGCGGCGATCGCAATTTTGGTACGAGCGGTGCCGCCTTTGCCCAAAAATGTCAATATTAGAGCCATTACTTGATTCCTATTTTCACCGCCGATCTTTTCAATTCCAACTTAGCACTCAATAAAGATTCTCAACCTGTGCTGGAGATTTCAGAAGCCAAGAAAAACCCAGTTCTATGTTACTTACTACTACACAGGCTTAATTTCATCTTCAAAAAACCAAGTGGAAGTATTGTCCTCAAACAGCACTACTACACCGATCCCAGCATCGATGACTTTGTAGCCTTGAATGATACCCACTTGTCCTAGTTTTTTTACAATTGGGGGAGAAACGCGATCGCGCAAACGAAAGACTTTAACCTTTTGTCCGATTTCCATGCCTGATTACAATGCAACAAACCAGTCTCAGTGTAGCGGAATCCGTGACTCAGCTTTCACAAATTCAGGGGAGATGAGGGAGAAAATTCTAAACTTCTAACCTCAGAACTTAAAATTAACAACAGATGCGATCGCAACGATTAGTCGTATTGGTGGAACATTTGCGATCGTTAGAGGTTCATCTAGATAGCTTGAGTTAAGCAACCGAAGTAGTAGTTATGTATCAAACTATTCTTCGTCCACCACAATAAACCATGCCTAAGATGGATGATTTACCCAGTGAATTAATATGAAAATCAGGTTTTACAGATAAATTTCACTGCATTCAGGCGGATTTTCTGAGTGAGACTTGTCAGCCTCTTGCTTATCCATCTGAGGAAATTTTGCTTGCTAGCGACTTAAATCTTTACTACGATCCCCGCCATCCTTTCTGGTACAAGCGTCCTGATTGGTATATGGTTTTAGGATTACCTAGTGCTAGCCAACAGCAAGACCTACGCTTAAGTTACGTCATTTGGCAAGAAGGAATTGATCCATTTTTAGTAGTTGAATTACTTTCACCTGGTACAGAACAAGAAGACTTAGGAAAAACACTGCGGAAAGTAAATCGACCCCCAACGAAGTGGGAAGTATATGAACATATTTTACGGGTTCCGTACTACGTTATCTACGACCGCTATGAAAATAATTTACGTGCCTTTAAGGTCAATGGCACTCGCTACGAAGCAATATCTTTACCAGAGAATCGCCTATGGTTAGAAGAGTTAGAGCTAGGATTGGGTCTTTGGCAAGGTAATTATCAGCAGACAACAGGTTTGTGGTTGCGATGGTATAATTCTGCGGGTTGGGTGCCGACTCGAAGAGAACAAGCTGAACAGGAACGCCAACGGGCTGAACAGGAACGCCAACGGGCTGATCGATTAGCAGAGTATTTGCGATCGCAGGGAATTGACCCAGATAGCCTGAGTTAGGTAATGGAGTAAAGCTTAAATCATCCAATAAGTAGACATCCAGAAAAACATTAGAATATTTGACTTTTAAAGATTTTTGTGATATTAAAACTGGCTAGTTTGTACCAGTGAATTCTAGGAACTAATTGATAAATTAACTGGTCTTGC
This sequence comes from Nostoc sp., assembly GCF_036917775.1. Classification (GTDB taxonomy): domain Bacteria; phylum Cyanobacteriota; class Cyanobacteriia; order Cyanobacteriales; family Nostocaceae; genus Nostoc. The sequence goes on along the minus strand of NZ_JBALEQ010000109.1, from coordinate 105,447 downwards.
CGGGGTAGGATGTGCCTAAGAGCAGAAAAATGGTAATTAGTAACTTGTGTGTTTAACAATGCTTAAAAAAAAAGTTTTTAATGGTAGGCTAAGGCGTGTTTTTAAAACTGGAAACGTAGTAGCGCGGCAAAGTACTTTCCAATAGTATAAACTTTGCGAATAATGTACTGTGGTGTGTGGTAGTTTTTAAGGATGATAATTTCGCTTAAAGATAATTCAACTTTGTTGCAAGTGCGGCGCTATTGGGAATTGCTGCACGTTTTGGTAGCGCGGAATCTCAAAGTGCGTTATAGAGGTTCATTCCTGGGGGTTTATTGGTCGCTGTTGAACCCGGTGATTATGACTGGGCTGTACACTGCAATTTTTGGGACAGCGTTTTCGTCGTATTACAATAACTCAATAGCAAACTATGTATTAGCATCGTTTACAGGGCTAGTAGTAATCAACTTTTTTTCAGCTTCTACCTCTCAGGCATTGAGTAGTGTAGTGGGTAATGGCTCACTTTTGAATAAAATTCGTCTGCCAGTCAGTATTTTTCCTATATCAATGGTTGCAGCAAATGTATTTCAGTTTGCTGTAGGGGTGTTGCCCTTATTAACAATTATAACTTTCGTTAAATCCAAGAGTCTAGTAAATGTACTGGCATTACTGTTTCCTTTTCTAGCGTTGGTTTTAGTCTGTACGGGAGTTGGTTTGTTGGTAAGCGCTTTATATGTATTTTTTAGAGACTTACCTTATTTTTATGAGTTAATTATATTTGTAATTTGGATCAGTAGTCCTGTATTCTATCCGCCAGCCATTGTTCCAAAAAAAGTACAAGCCTTTTTAGGATTAAATCCTTTATCACCAATTATTGAAAGTATCCGTCAGATTACACTATCAGGAGCGCTACCGGATTTAAGTTTAATTTGGGGAGCCTTGCTCAGTGGCATAATTATTTTGTCACTGGGATGGGTCTGTTTTCACTTGTGGCGACATCAATTTATGGATTTGCTGTAAATGGAAGTAATTCGCCTAGATCAAGTTTCGCTGTTGCGACGGACACAAGAAGAGTTTTCTTATGACCTCAAGAAAACGCTAATTTCTATTTTAGAGGGTAAATATAACCAGCCTGCAAAAAAACTGGTGTTAAGTGAAATTAATTTGGTTGTTGAAAGAGGTGAAAAAATAGGCATCATAGGAGCAAATGGCTCTGGAAAATCAACACTATTAAAGATAATTTCTGGAATTTTGCAACCTACCAGTGGTTTGGTACGAGTACGCGGTCAAATTGCTCCATTGATTGAACTTGGAGCGGGGTTTGATGCAGAAATTTCTGTGATGGATAATATTTTGCTGTATGGCGTATTACTGGGATATTCTCGAACAGAAATGCGGAAAAGGACGCTTTCAATATTAGAGTTTGCAGAGTTAGAAGATTATGCATTAGTACCCGTGAAGGGATTATCTTCTGGAATGGTAGCGCGATTAGGATTTGCGATCGCCACCGACATACAGCCGGACATTTTGATATTGGATGAAGTATTGTCGGTAGGAGATGAAAGTTTCAAAAACAAGTGTAAGCAAAGAATTGAGAAATTTTGGAATCAGAACGCCACTGTATTAGTAGTTTCTCATGATTTAAAATTTATAAAACAGTCTTGTGTTCGAGGCATTTGGTTAGATAAAGGAAAAGTGCGTTTTATGGGAAACGCGGATGAAACTGCCGACTACTATTTAAACTCAGTAAGTAAAATTTAATCTAAATTATCTAACATTAATTATTTACTTATCAGTAGTAATTCTGCCTTAAGGAAAATTATTTGATGAACCACATGAATTGGAAGATTACATGATTAGAGAGACTTAGGCAAAAATTGTAGTTAGACTTTAAGTAAAAATGTATTCTTTTAGGAAGAATGATCGATGATAAATTTCAGGAGAATCAAATGAATTACGAAAAAATACTAGAGCGTATTAGTGATGTTTATCAACAATCCGTTAGGTTTTATCGTCCGGCTGCAAATGAGGAAAATGAATCAAGCAAAACAATAAATTTACCTCATCAACTAATAAATAATAGTTATGCTACAGAAATTGATGGAAATTATTTATTATTTTTTAATGAGATATATACAAATACTATTCGTAAATGGCTAAAAAATCTTTTAAAGAAAATAGCATGGCCTATTTTTAAAAGACAAGTTTATTATAATTCTGCTGTTAGACAACTTTTATACAATTTAATCCAAAAAAGTGATGAATATTCTCTAAGGGATAAAGAGGTAAATAAGAAGTTTTCTCAGCTTGAGCAAAAAATAGAACAGCTTTCCCAGTTTAAGCAAAAAATAGACCAACTTTCTCAACTTGAGCAGAAAATAGAGCAAATTTCTACTGACTTACAAGCTGACAACAGTGTAACGAACCAAGCCTCTTCTAATGAAGAATCTAAAATTGCGAGTGGTTTATGGTTCAATGAACCAATAATTGTGGGCTATCACGAAAATGGCGAAGCTTATTGGGCAGGAACTAATGAGAGAATATTCGAGAAGACCTTTGTTTTACAATCTCTTGCCCGTTTGTATGAATCAAGCAGTATAACAGTCTTGGATGTTGGGGCTGCCGAAAGTCTCCTTTCGTATGAGTTAGCTAGTTTTAATTATTCAGTTACAGCGATAGACATTCGCCCCATAGCTTTATTTCATCCCAACTTGAAGTTTGTTAAAACTGATATCTGCAACCCTGTATTAGCGCCAGCTAGTTTTGATTGTGTGATTGCTTTATCTACTGTGGAACATATTGGCTTGGGATGGTATGGAGATGAAACAGGAGAGAGTTATGATATTAAAGCTGTCCAACAGATTAGTTTACTTTTAAAACCAGAAGGTAGTTTTATACTCACAGTTCCCTATGGCAAAAAAGCTTTAACACCAGTGCATCGAATATATAACCAAGAATCACTACAAAAACTAATTCAAGATTTCAAGATAGTTCAAATATCCTATGGAGTACGTAAGGATGACTTCACTTTGACTATCACTGAAAATGAATTAGAAGCATCTGAAAAAGAACATAATCCAGATAATTACCTTCCTGGCGCAGTAGCTATGCTGGTATGTAAGAAGAACCTTGTATAAAAAATTAAATCTCAAATTGACGCAGCATGAAAATAGCCATTGATCTTCAAGCTCTACAAACAAATAATTCTAGAAATAGAGGTATTGGTCGTTATACACAATCTGTAATAGAAGCTCTATTTAGACAGCAAAATACTCTCAGTTACCAGTTATACACTAATAGTAATCTACCAGCCCCAGAACTAGATGAGAACTACTTTCAATATAATTCTGTAGATTACCAGTACATTGGTAGTTGCGACATCAATGAACTACTATTAACAACTGTTTTAATGACAGCAGATATTGACATAATATTTATACCTAGTCCGATGGAGGGTTTAGACTCCACAATACCTGACTATAGCGATTTTACTGAAAAAGTTTTTGTCATCTGCTATGATTTAATACCTCTCATCTTTTCTGATAGATACTTAAATGAGTCAAATATGCGCTCATTATACATGAAGCGCTTAAAAAATATACAAAATGCTGATTTTATATTTGCAATCTCGGAAGCTACTCGCCAAGATGTAATTAAATACCTAGATATACCCCCTGAGAAGGTTTTAAACGTTTCGGGTGGTGTTTCTAGTTTTTTTACTCCAATTCCTGCTCATGAACACCAAGCTTGGCTTGAAACTTTTGCAAGGAAGTTTGGTATTTGCAAAAAATTTATTCTTTATACGGGAGGCGAAGATTGGCGAAAGAACATTGAAGGTCTAGTCACTGCTTTTTCTGCCTTACCCAAGAATTTGCAAGAATGTTACCAGTTAGTAGTTGCTTGCAAAGTTTCTGAGCATTTCAGTAAAGAAATAACTAGCTTGGGGACAAAATTAGGAATTAACAAATCCATAATTTTAACAAATTATGTTACAGATGAAGAATTAAGAGCTTTATATTCAACTTGCTCTTTATTCGTTTTTCCTTCTTTTTATGAAGGCTTTGGTTTACCGCTACTTGAGGCTATTTCATGTGGCGCACCATCTATTGCAAGTAATTGTTCATCTTTGCCAGAAATTTTAGGTTCTGATGAATTACTGTTTGATCCATACTCACCTTCTGATATGGCTGGGATCATGCAAAAAGTTTTATCTGATGAGAACCTTAGAAAAAAAATCTCAGAGGACTCACTTCAGCAATCCGCAAAATTTTCTTGGCAATCTGTTGCTAAAAAGATGATTGATGTGTTTCAAGAGCATCAGCTATTAAATAAAGTATCTATTTCAGTTAATCAAAAACCACAAATTGCTTTTTTTAGCCCATTTCCACCAGCTAAATCTGGTATAGCAGACTATAGTCAGGACTTGTTACCATCATTGGGAAAACATATTAACCTTGATTTATACCATGATGATAGTTATTTGCCAGATATTAACATCGGTAATAACTTATTTTCTCATAGTAAATTTGAAGAAAGATTGAAATCTAAAGGATATGAAGGTATTATTTACCAGATAGGGAATAGTAGCTACCATTCTTATATGTATTCCCATTTAATGAGATATTCTGGAATATCCGTGTTGCATGATTATTACTTGGGAGGACTAATTAATTATATGGAAGCTCGTTGTCCAGAGCTTGGTATTAAATTTTCTAAAGAGCTAGAACACTGTTATGGAAAAGATAGAGCAGTAAAAATTTTAAACCTTTTAAAAACAAAAGATTTAGATATTAATGAGAAGTTGTCAGAAGTAGGTCTTTATGTAAATAGAAGAATTTTTACGCGCTCTCTAGGAGTGATATTACACAGTAAATGGGCTTATAACTGTGCTATTGAAGAATTTACTAATGATAATAGCCATATTGTTCACATACCTCAGATAGTGCCAAAGTATGTTGTTAAGGAAAAATCACTAAGAGATCAATGTAAACAGTTAGGTCTTCCAGACAATAAACTTATAATATCAACCTTTGGTTTTATCAATAAAACTAAACGTCCGCTACAAATTATTTATGCATTTAAGAAGTATCTTATAACTCAACCTAATGCTTACTTAGTATTTGTGGGTGGTACTGATTACCTGGGTACGATTAATATAGAAAATGAAATTAAAAAACTAAGTTTACAAGATCAAGTAAAAGTTACTGGCTATGTCAATATGCCGGATTTTTACCGTTATATAGAAGTATCAGATATATGCCTCAACTTAAGATTTCCTTTTAACGGAGAAAGCTCTGCATCACTTCTGAGAATTTTGTCTGTTGGTAAGCCTACTATTGTTACAGATATCGGTTCATTCTCTGATTTTCCTAATGATGTAGTGTTCAAAATACCGTATCTCGGACAAAGTGATGAAGTAGAAGAGATATTGAAATCTCTTATTTTACTAACTCAAAACTCCGACTACAGAAAAACCTTGAGTGAAAATGCATATAAGTATATTGCTCAGGAACATTCCCCAGATAAATGTGCTAATTTATATGCTGAGTTTATCCAGCAAATACTTTCTTCACCTCAAGCAAAAAGTAAAAAACTTGCTGACTATGTAGGACGCGAATTAGCTAAAGTTGTACCTAATACATCTAAAAAGCTGTTTACTACTTTTGCTAGAGTTATTGATAATTCGCATCAGGAAGAACAGCAAGTAGTTGAAAATTTTGATTTCAATAATACTGCGATACTAATACAAACTCCTTTACGAAAACAACTCAACTTTAATGATTTTTTACACGAATGTCGTTCTATTTGCCTTGCAAAAATACCACAAGCTAAAGAGATATTGAGTATTGGATGTGCTGGAAATTGGTACTTCGAGTGGTTCGATAAATTTTATCCTTACTCTATTGAAAATCACACTGGTATAGATTTAAATCCAAAGCCACTAGATTTACCAAATAATGTAACTTGGATTCAACATGATGGTGATGATCTAAGGTTAATAGAGTCACAAAGTTTTGACTTAGTGCTTGCTGGTCAATTTATTCAACATCTATCTTGGAAATCACAAGTAAGTTTCTTATTAGAAGTCAATAGAGTACTTAAACCTAATGGTATTTTTGTACTTGATAGTCTTAATTATACTGTTACTAATAGATATGGTTGGAAACAGCCAGAACATATACATGAACTAACTTTTCAACAAGTATGTGAGCTTTTACGAATCTCAGGTTTTAAAATTCAAGATTCATTCGGTTTGATTTCAAAAGAGTTGTTAGGAATTCCACCTAATTTATTTGGCAGATATATTGAACCTTGTTTAGACATAAATTTCTATCAAGAAGATATTGATAAGGCAATTAATCAAGAACCGCAAAATTCCTTTGTTTGGTGGGTAACATTTCAAAAATTTCAAGAAATTGATCTCGCAGATAAAACTCTAGTTAAGCGAATGCAGGAGTTTTACCTGGAAAACCAAAAAATTAAAAATGAGGTAATTTTTCATGGCATTGGTTCAATAATTGAAATCAAGCAAGAGTATTTTGTAATTGCAAATCCTGATGATGGACAAGGATTTGCAATTTTTGGCCCTTACGATTCTTATTGCAAAGGTAAATATTTAGTTGAATTTGAAATCTTTGCCCCTGATGAGGAGAATAAAATACATAAAAGGAATCTAGATTTAGTTGTAGCGATCGCAGATGTTTCTACTAACTCTGGTGCGCTAGTTCTAGCCAAAAAAGAACTTACTTTAAGAGATATCTTAAAGAAAGAAAAAACAAAACTAAAGTTTATTATAGATACAACATCTATACTAGAGTTTCGAGTTTTATCATTAGGATTATATCCAGTTTTAGTTGGTATCAAACCAAAAGTAACAATGCTATAATTTAGTATTTCCAGAGAATAAATAATATTGTAAAAAAAGTGAGCATGACAACAAAAAAAGCCCTAATCACCGGGTTAACCGGACAGGATGGTTCATATCTTGCCGAACTACTTATAGCAAAAGGCTACCAAGTCTTTGGTCTAGTCCGCCGTTCTAGCACCAGTAACCTAGAGCGTATCACCCACCTTTATGGCGACATTCAAATCGTATCTGGCGACCTGCTTGATCAATCATCCCTTATGGATGTAGTGAGCGAATGCCAACCAGACGAAATATACAATCTTGCCTCTCAAAGCTACGTTCCACTTTCTTGGACACAACCGGCTCTTACTGCTGAATATACTGCTCTCGGTGTATCTCGCCTTTTAGAATCTATTCGTCGCTGCAAACCTGATGCCAAATTTTATCAAGCATCCAGTAGTGAAGTTTTTGGTCAACCCGACGAATCGCCTCAAACCGAACGCACTGCCTTTCGTCCCCGGAATCCTTATGGAGTTGCCAAAGCTTATGCTCATTGGATGACTGTCAACTATCGGCAGAAATACAACCTTTATAACTGTTGTGGTATTACTTATACTCACGAATCGCCTCGACGTGGGACAGAATTTGTATTTCGCAAAATCACGCACGCAGTTGCCCAAATTAAATTAGGTTTGGCAAATGAACTAAAATTAGGCAATCTAGATGCCCGTCGTGATTGGTGCTATGCCAAAGATGCTGTCTACGCTATGTGGCTGATGTTGCAGCAGGAACAACCCGATGACTACCTTATTGCCAGTGGTGAAACGTACTCTGTTAAAGAACTTGTTGAGTGTGCTTTTGACTGCGTTGGGCTTAATTGGCAAGATTATGTCTCGGTTGACCCCGCTTTTTATCGCGCTGATGAACCAGTGCAATTAGTTGGTTGCATTGATAAAATTAAAATTGCAATAGGTTGGCAGCCTCAATACTCTTTTAATCAATTGGTCGAGTTAATGGTTGATTATGACCTTAAGAAATTAAGCAGTTAGCTCATTTAGCTTCTTAATCATAGATAACCATTAACTTGAGACTAGGAAAAAAGTAAAATAGCTTACCTAAGAATGTAACTACTGAGTTTTTTAGTTATGGATTTTCTTAGGTAAGTTTTTTAAGTAAAAAATTATTAAGAATTTACAAGAAAAATAGTTTTAAGTAGGTTTTAGGATGAAGATATTTCTAGATTGTACTCATACTACAAAACATACATATAAAAATACTGGAATCCATCGAGTAGTTCGAGAACTCACTTCTGAATTATTGCAAATAAGCTCAAACTGTACAGACATAGAAATAGTTGCAGTTATGTTTGATGGTAGTTTTATGCAGAGAGTGACTAATCTTAGTCAAAAGCAAAATGAGCATTTTGTCAAGGTTAAAAAATATCTCAATCTAACTAAAATAAATAAAAAAGTTCAAGCTCTACTTTTGAAGCTGAAAAATAAATTTATAAATTTTTTGTATGTATTAAATTTAATTGATTGGTTTGATTTAAATTCAGCAAACAAAAAAGTTTTTTTAGAATTTGAAGGTTCTATAATTCAGCCAGGAGATATTTATGTGATAGCTGATGCTAACTGGGATTTACCTAAAACTTACTATAGATTTTTACAACTTTTAAAAAGACATAAAGTTACTATTGTAGTTATATGCTATGACCTCATTCCAATAAAATTTCCAGAGTTTTCTTCTAAGAGATTTACTAAAGCTTTTATAAAATTTTATAGCGATTATTCTCCTTTATTCGATAAGGTATTATGTATTTCTAAGAAAAGTGCTGAAGATTATAGTAATGCAATAAATCAAGGAATATTAGCTAATAATAAGTCACAAATTGTTCAAAGCTTTCGTTTAGGTAGTAACTATTTTAAACATGATTTGTTACTAAGTGAAGAAAATAACAGCCTCAATGTAAAGTTGCAGAAATTAATTAATAAAAAATATATTTTAGTAGTTGGCAGTTTAGTGCCTCATAAAAATATTAAAACCATCATTGCAGCTTTTGATTTATTGATAAATTCTAGTTATGATGATGTAATTTTAATTTTTGCAGGTAATAAAGGTTGGGACTCAGAAACTGATAATTTGATAGAATCGAATAAAATGTATGGCAAGCTTATAGAAATACTAGGTTCTGTTACCGATGTTCAACTAGATTTTCTCTATCAAAACTGTTACTGTTTAGTTCAAGCCTCCTTTTATGAAGGATTTGGATTACCTGTGGTAGAAGCATTACAACACTGTAAACCTGTAATCGCTAGCAATGGTGGTTCTTTACCTGAAGTAGGAGGTGATTTTTGTAGATATTTCTCTCCTACTCAACCAACAGAACTGTATGAAGCTTTAAAAGAGCTACTTGATTCAGAGATTTACTACAATAATTTGGTAGAGCGCATCAGAAATGAGTATGTACCATTCTCATGGCAAGAATCTGCTGAGGAGTTTCTCTCTTATTTGTATAATTAAATTAAGTTTAAAGAAAAGCTTAAAAATTTGTTAGTCAATCTATCTTTTTTATCTAAGAAACCCACAGGTATAACAACCTACGCTTTAAAGATTCTTGCAAATCTGCAATCTCTTAAACTGACATTATTAACTTCATGATAAATTTTTGGGATGTATGAATGCTATGAATATAAGATTTCATAAAATTAACACCAGACCCCGGTTTACAAAAGAGATATATTCCTCTATTGTTTGTTAAATAAATTATTAAAAAACCTGTTTATTGTTAGTAATAATTCTGTTAAAAGACCAAAAATAAGTAATTAAGCTTTACACAACAAACTAAAAAGCGAGTCGAAAATTATGTTAGATAAAATAGCGCAAATCGTAAAAGGTATATTGAGCATATCAAGATTATTGAGAAAAAATTATCACGTCCCTTATAAAAGTAAAGAAATGCTGAATACAGAAAGTCAGAAAGTCCTGAATGCAGAAAGAGAGGAAGTCCCAAAGGTAGAAAGTCAGGAAGTTCTGAATGCAGTGATAAAAACAAATGAACAGCAGCCTAACCTTACTTTTTTAAATGAAAGACTACTTTTAACAGCAGATGCTATAAGCTTGAACATTAAAACTTTCGGCTATGAGTATGCTCGTAATTTACGTAAGCAGTTGACAATACCTAGTAATTTATCACCACAAAAAATCAACTTACAATCAAAAGCTTGTCAACAAAATGATATTCAATCAGATTGGTTTTTCTACTGGTGTCAAGAGATGAAAATTCCTGTAGCATACCATCGAAAACTGTGGGAATTTTGTTATATTTTACAAGCCTTATATGAATACGATTTACTTATTCCTGGACGTAAAGGTTTAGGTTTTGGTTGTGGTGAAGAACCTCTGCCAAGTATTCTTGCTGCTTATGATATTGCAATTACGGCTACAGATTTAGATCCAACAGCATCATCTGCACAAGGTTGGATAGAAACTAAACAAAATATGTCTTCTTTAGAAAAGATATTCCGTCCTGAGTTATGTACAAAAGAACTATTTACTAAAAATGTGAGTCTAAAGTATGTCGATATGAATGCTATTCCTGCTTACTTAGAAGGTCAATATGATTTCTGCTGGTCTGCTTGTGCATTAGAACATCTAGGTAGCATTAAAAATGGACTTCTATTTATCGAAAATTCTCTAAAGACTCTAGTTCCTGGAGGAATAAGTATACAAACCACAGAATTTAATTATTTAGAAGAAGAAGAAACTCTTGACAATAACGGAACAGTGCTTTTTAGAAAAAAAGATTTTGAACAAATTGCTAAAAAACTAACTGCGGCAGGACATCAAGTAGCACCCCTAGATTTCAATATTGGTTCTTGTGTGTTAGATAAATTTATTGATATTCCTCCATACTACAGTCAAGTACATGATATACCACAAGAAGCACATTTAAAGTTATTAATTGATCGTTTTGCTTCCACATCTTTTGGTATGATTATTATAAAAGCTATATAAAAATTTACGGTTATTAAGTTACCGTAGTAGTATTCTCTAATTTTAAAAAAGTTATATAAAAATTATTATTCTACAAGCATTATAGCCAAATGAAAAAATAATAAATGAATATAGTAGATGATTTTTCCTCTAATCAATTAATTATTAACCTATCTATTCTCTTGTCTCAACCAACGGGTATAGGCAACTATGCTCAAAATCTTTTTCCTTATTTAAAATCTTTGCAACCCACTTTATTAGTAACTCAAAAATATCCTGATTTTGACTGCTATCCAATACCGTCAAATTTAACCCCAGACCACGGTAAAAAAGGTCATTTAAACCGACTCATCTGGACACAATTTCAATTACCAAAAATCTATAAAAAACTCAAATCTAGTCTTTTATTCTCCCCGCTCCCGGAAGCACCCCTTTATAGCAATTGTCGTTTTGTTGTCACATCTTTTGACATGATACCGTTGCGCTTTGGCAAACGCTTCTCACCACTTACACCCTACCACCGCTACTACACTCCCCAAGTTCTTAAGCAAGCGCAACACATTATTTGTATCTCTCAGACTACGGCTAAAGACATCACAGATTTTTACCAAATTCCCGCCAGCAAAATTACTGCGATTCCTTTAGCGCACGATCGCACTCACTTCCTTCCTCTCAACCTCCCCACCCGCAACTACTTTCTCTACATCGGCCGCCAAGATCCATACAAAAACATCCAGCGACTCATCAGTGCTTTTGCGGCGTTACCTAACTGCAAAGACTATGAACTATGGTTGGTAGGGCCAATTGATTCGCGTTACACCCCGACTTTAAAAGTGCAAGTTGCAGAATTGGGTGTAACTAATCAGGTGAAGTTCCTTGACTATGTACCATATAGCGAATTGCCAAAAATAATTAATCAAGCGATCGCACTGGTTTTCCCTAGTCTCTGGGAAGGTTTTGGTTTACCTGTCCTGGAAGCAATGGCTTGTGGTACTCCCGTCATTACCTCCAATCTCTCCTCATTACCTGAAGTGGCTGGTGATGCGGCGATTCTCATAAATCCCTACAATACCGGAGAAATTACAGAGGCGATGCAGGCGATCGCAACTAATTCGGCACTGCGATCGCACCTTTCTAGTCAAGGTATTATTCACTCCCAACAGTTCAGTTGGGAAAAAACAGGAAAAGCAACCGCCGAAGTTTTATCCCGTTACCTATAAACTAACGCCAGAATTTAAATGCAATGATTTGGGATTTTGTCAAGGTTTCAGATTATCTTGACTAATGACTTGATAATTAATTCTAAATCCTGATGAAAGCACTAATTCTTTCTGGCGGTAAAGGTACACGCTTACGTCCCCTCACTTATAGCGGGGCAAAACAACTTGTACCAGTTGCTAATAAACCTGTTTTATGGTACGGCATTGAAGAAATGGTCGCGGCTGGTATTACTGATATTGGCATCATCATCAGTCCAGAAACCGGGGCAGAAGTCCAAGGGAAAACCGGAAATGGAGAATCCTTTGGAGCGAACATCACCTACATCGTACAAGATAAGCCACTTGGACTTGCTCACGCCGTCCAAGTAGCTCATCCTTTTTTAGGTGATTCTCCCTTTGTCATGTACTTGGGCGATAACCTGATTCAACTAGGTGAGTTACGTTACTTTCTACAACAATTTAGCCAACAACAGCCAGATGCTCTGATTCTCTTACGTTCAGTTGCTAACCCTAGCGCCTTTGGTGTAGCTGAAGTAGATGATACAGGACGGGTATTACAGTTAATTGAAAAACCCAAAGTTCCTCCTTCAAATCTGGCATTAGTAGGGGTTTATTTCTTTTCTCACCTGATTTATGATGCGATCGCAAATATCCAACCTTCTGCCAGAGGCGAACTGGAAATAACTGATGCTATTCAACACCTGATTAATCAGGAAAAGCAGGTTGTAGCCTACAATCTCAAAGGCTGGTGGCTAGATACTGGCAAAAAAGATGACTTGTTAGAAGCTAACCGATTGATTCTCGATACCTATCTGATAGCATCAGTTATGGGCGAAATTGATTCTCAAAGTCAGATTATTGGACGAGTAAAAATTGGTGCAAAATCTAAAGTAATTAACTGCACAATTCGGGGGCCAGTAGTCATTGGTAGCGATTGTCATTTAGAAAACTGCTTTATTGGCCCTTATAGTAGTATTGCTAACAACGTCACACTCATTGATACTGATTTAGAACACAGTGTGATTTTAGAAGGTGCAAAAATTGCCGGAATCCATCAGCGCATTATTGATAGTGTGATTGGACAAAGAGCGCAATTGAGTCTTGCACCTCGTCGCCCCAAAGCCTTGCGATTTTTGATTGGCGATGACTGTCAAATTGAACTGACCTAATTCACTTATTAAAAATAGGACAAGCCACCATTAAAGTTGGAACACAGTGCCTGTAAAATATGAATGCGAAGTTCATCTAACAATCAAAATACTGCGGCACATCCGATAAATAATATTAATGAGCATTGTAAATACCAAGATTCCTGAAGTTCTGCAAATTGAACCCCAAGTATTTGCAGACGATCGCGGTTTCTTTTTTGAAGCTTACAACCACCAAAAATTTGCTCAAGAGATAGGGATTGTTACGAACTTCGTCCAAGATAACCATTCTTGCTCTAAACAAAACGTTCTACGTGGATTGCACTATCAAATCCAACAGCCCCAAGGTAAACTCATCCGTGCTGTTGTTGGTACTATTTTTGACGTAGCTGTAGATATTAGAAAAAGCTCTCCTACCTTTGGTAAATGGGTAGGTTCAGAACTCAGCGCTGAGAACAAACGCATATTGTGGATACCATTAGGCTTTGCTCACGGCTTCCTCGTACTTTCAGAAATAGCTGAAGTTCTCTACAAAACTACAGATTATTACGCGCCCCAAAGCGATCGCACAATTTTATGGAACGATCCAGATTTAGCGATAGATTGGCCCGTGAGTGGGCCACCAATTTTATCAGCTAAAGACCAAGCGGGGAAACCTTTGAGAACGGCTGAAGTATTTGATTAAGTAGTCATTGGTCATTGGTCATTGGTCATTGGTCATTGGTCAGATACCCAGCCTCTTGCTATACCCTAAGCTTACTTTTATAGTGTGCGGAAAAACTTTGTCTTTCATCGAACTAATTCAAACCACGTTAAAGAGTGGGCATGGCTTCTCTTGGACAAATGACAAATGACAAATACTTCGGCTCCGCTCAGTACAAGTGACAAATGACTAAATCAATTTTGCTGATTGGTAGCAACGGTCAAGTAGGCAAGGAACTAGAACAAATCCTCTCAAGTTATGGCGATGTTATCTCAGTAGCACGCCCAATAGTAGACCTTGCCCAACCCGATAACCTCCGCAACTTTATCAAAGCAAAGCAACCGCAAATCATTATTAATGCTGCTGCTTACACTGCTGTAGACAAAGCTGAAAGCGAACCTGAACTTGCGATCGCTATTAATGCTACTGCACCCCTAATTATTGCCCAAGAAAGCCAAAAATTAGGAGCTTTTCTAATTCATATTTCGACCGATTATGTTTTTGATGGTAATGGCTATCGCCCTTACCAGGAAACCGATGCAACTAATCCCTTGAGTGTTTATGGTAAAACCAAACTTGCTGGAGAAGAAGCAATTCGGGAAGCCTGCGCCCATTATCTCATCCTCCGTACTGCTTGGGTTTATGGAACCTTTGGCAAAAGTAATTTTGTCAAAACCATGCTGCGACTAGGTGCAGAATGCCAAGAACTCCGTGTTGTCGCCGATCAAATTGGTAGCCCGACATGGGCGCAAGATATAGCCGCAGTCATCGCCCAGACGATTCCCCAGTTAACCCCAGAAATTAGTGGCACTTATCACTACACGAATAGCGGCGTTGCTAGCTGGTATGATTTTGCCGTTGCCATTTTTGAAGAAGCCCAACAGCTAGGCTTCCCTTTGAAAGTTGAACGTATTGTCCCCATTACAACTGCCGAATATCCAACACCAGCCAGTCGCCCAGCCTATTCTGTGCTTGCTTGTGGGAAAATTTCTGCGATTCTAGGGACTTATGCGCCTCATTGGCGACAAAGACTCCGACAAATGCTTAGGGATTTGAAAATTGGGAATGGGACATAGGGAATGGTTATTTTCATTTTCCTTGTCCCCCTTGTCCCCCTTGTCTCCCTCTGCCACCTGCTCCCTGCTCCCTGCCCCCATTCCCTATCCTCTTTTTAAAACTCCCGTTTCATGTTGTATGGGCAAAACATCTAAAATATCGGTTTGGGAACAGTATTTTAAATCATCTAGACAGTCAAGACGCAACAATCGTTGACCGTGACTAGCTTGGTGGAATAATCCTAATAAGTTATCTTGCCACTGAGAGTAAAGAGCGATCGCACCAGCCACTTCATCGTTACCAGCTAGTTCTTCTGGTGACAACTGTGTTTGTTTTAAAATACTATGAGCGATCGCACCCGCACAAACTGTATCCTCTAAAGAAAAACTACCTTCCCAACCGGAACCGACAATCCACACTGTCTCTGGTTGCTTCTCCAAGAGAAATTGCACCACCGCCGCCCGGTTAATCAAGGCTGCTGCTAATAGATTTGGGGAGTCTTGTACCCGTTGTAAAGCACGAGTGCCATTAGTGGTACTGATAAACAACCGTCGCCCCTGCACTAATTCTGGTGTGCAGTCGAGGGGAGAGTTACCCAACTCAAAGCCAGGTACTTTCGCCCCGCCGCGTTCTCCAGCCCGTAGCCGTTTTTCATCGGGCCATTTTTCGCTAACTTCAATTAACTTGTCTAAATCGCTGAATACTTGTACAGCTTCGCCTCCAGCTGCCAAAACTGTCGCTATTGTGCTAGTAGCCCGCAAAACATCGACTGCGATCGCACATTCTGGCGCTTTACCTGTTGGAGTCAATTCAGGAGTGTGGTATACGAATAGCTTCACGCGCTGGATACACCTGCTTTAATACAACTTCCGCAAATAACATTCTACCCAGTTGGTGACACTAACTATAGTTACAATTACTCCCAAAGATTTTTCTAGCATCAAAATACACTATGTAACCCATTCAATACATAAATACTCAAAAAGTCCATTTTTATGCTTATAGATTTTCAGACTTGCTGCATTATCCTGTAATGTAAAACAAGAACAGACTTTCTCAAGCTGTATTTGGCATTCCAAGTTAGCACCACTACGCATACTGACTAAGCTTGCCAAACAAAACTAAAATTTTCACCTCCAGTCCGCTTATCTCAAATCGAAATCGCTATGGCACCTTTACCCGACTACCGCCCTAAACAACTATCTTTAGGCCCCTTGGAAGCGGAAATTTTAAATATAATCTGGGAACTTGGTTCAGCCACAGTCAAAGATGTACACGATCGCATTTTGACTGATCCCAACCGCGAATTAGCCTATACTTCTGTCACCACAGTTTTACGTCGCCTCACTGATAAAGGTTGGTTAGCCTGCGATAAAAAAGAGCGAGCATTCTATTGGCGGCCAATGCTGAGTAAGCAGCAATCAGATGTCATCAAAGCTCATGAGCAGTTACAGCGATTTCTGGCAGTGGGAAACCCCGATGTTGTTGCAGCTTTTGCTGATAGTCTGGATGAAGCAGCTAGTGAGCAAATAGCAGCGATCGCCAAACGTATTCAATCTGCACGCCAAGCCAGGGAGGAAAAATGATGCATCTGATAATGATTTTGAATTCTTTGGCAGTTGCCTGGTGGTTAAGATCCGCTTGGAATCAACACCAAGGTAATTGGAATCTGCGGTGGCAGCGATCGCTATTTTTGTTTCTCTTCCCGCCCTTGCTAATTTTCATGACTGCGATCGCTGTCCTGTTCATGGGGCCTCAAGGTCAAATGGGCGGGATGTATACAGGCTCAATTAGCTATTTACTAGCATTAATTTATTTGGCATTTTTTGCCATTTCATGTATTAAACTTGCTTTCCAGGGTTGGCAGTCTGTTGAATCTGCCCGTAACTGCCCTTTAGTGAATGTTGGCGATAGACGAGCCAGACTGCTGCAAACGGGCGCGTTGTTTGCAGGTCAAATTGGTTTTTGGCAACCAGAATTAGTGGTTAGCCAAGGATTAATGCAAACTCTCTCACCCGCTCATTTAGAAAGCGTTTTAGCCCATGAGCAAGGGCATCACCATTATAGGGATACGTTCTGGTTTTTCTGGCTGGGTTGGGTGCGTTCTTGCACTGCATGGTTGCCGAATACAGAGCCTTTGTGGGAAGAACTTTTAGCTTTGCGCGAACTCCGTGCCGATGGTTATGCAGCATTGCAGGTAGACCCTCTGGTGTTAGCAGAATCACTATTATTAGTAGTTAGTAGCAGCCCCGTCTTATCGGAAATTTGCTGTGCTGCATTAGGTTCCTCTGGTGCAGATCGTTTAGAACAAAGAGTAGAAGCTTTATTAGCACCATCAGAACCAACCCCAGAAAATCAATTGCAATCTTGGCATGGCTTTCTGTTAGCTTTGTTACCTTTAGTAACTGTGATGTTTCATAGTTAATTACGGCACGAAACTATAACGGTAGCAACTTCTGCTTTCGCTGTAGAAGGTTCTGCGTTCACGTTTCAGTGTTTTGCGTAGTCTGTAGGAAGTTCTGCGTTCACGTTTCCTTATTCCGCGTAGTCTGTAGAAGGTTCTACGTTCACGTTTCCGTATTCCGCGTAGTCTGTAGAAGGTTCTGCGTTCACATTTCCGTGTTTTGCGTAGTCTGTAGCAGCTTCCTTTATGACTGTAGCGATATCGGTTGCGACAATAACGATGAAAACTTTGTTCTCTCCTACACCCATGTTTTTGAAAGTAGGTAAACTCTCAATACGGTTCGGTTAAGGCAAGAGACGCGATAAATCGCCGTCTCTACAAAGGACTGATTATTGTATTGCCTATTGCCTGTTGCCTGCCTCTAGGACTAATTTCGCAACTTAAATAAAATTGTCTATATCACTCTTCTTCTAGCAACTGTTCTATATATTTTTGTACTAAAGGCACTTGAAAAGCATTGCCTTCTGGAGTCAAGATTTCTTTTCGCGTTAGTTTGCGGATAACGCCTTTGTCTTGCTGTGTGGGAGTTTCCCCGTAGATTATCCGGCGTAGGAGAGAGCGATCGCTATCTGTTAAACTCTTCCATAATTCCCGAAAATACTGATCGCCTCGCTCAAGCACAACAGGTATAACTTCTTGAACATCCTGTGCAGTAGCTTTTGCTGTATCTGCTTCTCGCCTGTTTTTTCTGATATCGCGGTTTAGCAACTCTACCACCTCATAACACACCAACTGAACGAGATAAGGTTGACAGCGAGTAAGTCGGATAATTTCATCTACAGCAGTTAGTTCATAGATATCGCTGAAGTTTTCTACTGGCTGTTGAATCAAATCGCGGGCTTCTAACTCTTGCAAGTAAGTCATTCGCAAAGCACGGGTGTTAATTAGATAGTCACTCCAGTAATCATCAAGTTCAGATAACTCCTGCGAACCACTAAAAAGTAAAATCCACTTACGTTGGTGTTGCACCAGGTTACGAATAAAATTGAGAGGCGCACGGCTGCTTGTTGCTTCCACTACCTCACCGAGGCGTTCATATTCATCCAGACAGAGGAGAAATTGCTTACCAGAGTTGCTGCGTTCTATTTCTGCTAACCAAGTTTGCAGCGCGGGAAATGGATCTTCAGCTAGTTTCTTGGCATCTGGATAAGGTAACTTTACTGTGCGGGGTAATCGCCGTGCAGCTTCGATAATTTGTTGAGCTAAATTTTCAGCCAATCCTTTTAAGGTTGTGGCTGATGCTGCTCCTTGTAAATCTACTAGCAAAGGTACAATATTTGCTCCTATTCTGTAAGGTAGATACTTCAGCGCTGAGGTTTTCCCTGTCCTCCGCCCTCCGTAGAGTAACAACACTGGCGGTTGCTCAGAAAGCGCCAACGATTCGATTTCCTCAAATATGTCCTTTCGCCCTTTGAAACGATTCTTCGCTGTTTCGGGGTCTAGCGAGTTACCAGCAATATAAACTTGGCGAATTTCTTTTGATTGCTGTGCCTGTTCGTTTAAAGTGCGCTGCGCCGTCTCTAGTATAGTTAGCCAGCTTTGTGAAGTGTTGCCAAAAGAGACAGCAACGCGAGCATCTTTAGTCAAAGCTAGACTTTGCCCCAGTTGGCGTAATGCAGTGATGGGAATATTGAGTAACTCATATTTACGAAAAGGTGAAGTTGCTTCCTCTGATGCCCGTACATTCTGACTGATTTCCAAAAATTGGGGTAGTACAACGCCAAGTTCCTTTGGTGGTGGTGAGGGAATCCACGCTAGTTGGTTGGCAATTTCTACAATATCGCTCAACCTCTGACAACGATTGAGAATATCTACAGCAATACCAGAAATTGCCTGTGCTGCGACTTTTTGCTGATTGGTGGATGTAATTAGATAATTAATAGTTTCACGGGCAGCGACTGGGTTGTTTCGATAAGCCTCTACAATCATCACATCCATAAAAGGCAGAGGCAAAATAATCAATTCATCAAAGCGAGGGGGCAGATATCGCAAACAATTTACTCGCTTTCCATTGCGAGACAATAAAAACAGGGTGAGTATCCATAGTAATTCTGGCAACCACAAGTAAACCCGCAGCACACATAAAATAAACGCCACGCCTACCGCCACGCCTACCGCCACGCCTGCCGCCGCGCCTGCCGCCACGCCTGCCGCCACGCCTGCCGCCACGCCTACCGCCACGCCTACCGCCACGCCTGCCGCCACGCCTCCCGCCAAGCCTACCGCCACGCCTACCGCGCCTACCGCGCCTACTGCGCCTACCGCGCCTACCGCCATGCCTGCCGCCACGCCTGCCACCACGCCTACCGCGCCTACCGCGCCTACCGCCACGCCTGCCGTCACGCCTGCCGCCACGCCTAACGCCACGCCTAACGCCACGCCTGATAAAAATCTAGCTGTAAGAAAATAGGTAAGTACAGCAACAAGAAAAATAACTAGCCTATTTTTATTACCACCACGATCTAGAAGCCTTCCTATAAACCAGCCCACCAAAAAAACAAAGCTTATAAACCACTTAAATGACTCACTACTAACCAGAGTGTAAATTGGTGCTACCAGCAATACGGCAACCATTGGGATTACAGCAGTTAGCCACCAAATTTGCCCAGCATAGCGACGCAGGCGGGGGTTAGTACCGAACTCAGCCCGTTTATCAAAGGGGTTATCTATCCGCTTCAGTTCTGGATGAATATCGCGCAGCCAACGCTCAAAGATAAAAGGCTTGGAGTAAATCCAATACAGCAGGCGCACGCATTCACCCACATAATTCCAAAAGCCTGATGTTGGGGACTTGTTACTCATAACTATTTCACAAAGTTAAAAATTGTTCCCAACCACTCCTGTACTTGAGGCATGGTAAGCACACGCATCAGGCCCAAACCAATCACAATCAGAATCAACATTCCAGTGATTCTGCTTTTAACATCATCCCAACTCGTACCAATGAATGTGGCTAGACGACCCAGATGCAACGGTATATCCCATAACCAACCCAGCAATGATTGCCACCATTTTCCTTTTGGTTTTGATTTAGGATCTCCAAGCTGTTGTTTAAACTGCTGTTTCGCCCACTTGATTGCCTTGCCTTGTTGACGTGCTTCCCACAAATAGTAACCAGCCAATTGCAACTTGTAAGGATGACGATCGCCCCATTGCTGGGCATGACTCTGTTCATCTACACTCAAAGCTGCACCATTTGTAGAGCGACTTGGTAAGCGCGACAGTTCAATAGCCTCATCTGTAGTTAGTTCATTCAAAGAAATAGTGTGACCAAGATTGAAAAAACTAGAGACAAACCGATGCTCGTTAGCATAAACATCCAATTGTTTACGCGAAGCCACCACTAGCATCAAGGCGTTGCTATCCATCAGCGATCGCAAATTGTCATAAAATCCATTATCGAATTTATCGGGATATTTCAAAAGGCTTTCAAAATCATCCAGACAGAGAACGGGTAGCTTTCCTTGCTGTTTCCATTGCTTAACCGCATCTGAAAAAGCTTGACGATTAAGCGGCTTACTCTTCCAACAATTTTGCAGACTGTGTTGTTGCCATCCCTGAACGTGACTCAGTAAACCTTCAGCTACAGCCTCATAGAAACCCGTTTCAGTTTGGCAATCTACACCCCGTAACGGTAGGTAAATTACCACATAATTATTGCTGTTGTTTAATACTCGCTGCTGCCAAGTCAGAACGAAATAATGCAGCAACGAAGATTTACCAATGTGCTTCTCGCCAACTATATTAATACTTGTAGGCTGATCGCCCTTCATCCGAGATGCGATCGCGTGTAATTCATCTTTACGACCAACAAACAGCCTGGGGTCTTCAATCATCCCCGCAGCCACAAAGGGATTGGCAGGCAGCGCTCCAGAAGTCATGTAAAGCGTTTATCCTAGTTTCAGCTTAAGTGCAATCACCTAAAAGAATAGCACCCGATTTGTAGAGACGGCGATTCATCGCGTCTCTTGCCCTAAACGTGGTATCCAATAAAAATATTTATTTAGCAAATAGCCCAATGTCTACTGCTAATAGTGCAAAACAAACCATTGATGCGATCGCAATCTTTGTTGAACCTCCAGCACTTGTTTAGAACAAGCACCAAAATATCCATCACTCAGAAACGTCACAGCCGAGTCAAGCGACCATAAGTTTCTTATGGATAATCCAAAATTTAAAATCCAAAATTGATAAACTCCCCAGGCCGGATTCGAACCAGCGACCAATCGATTAACAGTCGATCGCTCTACCACTGAGCTACTGAGGACCACTCACGATTTATAATCTTAGGGCTAAAAATAAGATTTGGCAAGTACTTTCGCCAATATTTTTTTTAGAAACTTAATTTAGATAATTTTTTGAAGCCAAAATCCATTCAGTAACTTAAGCAGAGACTCTTAAATACTAGATAATCTACTGTAATCCCATTCGTAATTCAGCCAGACGCTGCCGTGCTTTAGCATCAATAGCATTAGCTAAAAACCTACTTTTAGATTGTTTCCGCGTATGATACTTTTGTCGCATCCGGCAGACAGTGGCTTCCACTTCCCCACAAAGTTGTTGCGCCGACAACCATTCAGCCCCATACCCCTGTATCATCAACTGCTGCGCCCGATCTGATGTAGCAACAATCACACGAGAAATTAAAGATTGGGCTATTTGGTGACGAAAAGAAGCACAGGATTTTTCAATATAAGTATCTGCTGTCTGCCCAAAATCAGTGTAATAAACTGATAAAAGCTCAGTAATTATTTCTTTATTGCTAGAAGAATTCTGATATTGGGCATCAAAAACTATCTGAGTTGTATAACCTTGAAACGCACTATAACCAGTCATTGCTTCCACAAGTTCGCCCCGTGCGGCCTCTAATCCAACGCTATCACGCGTTTTTTTAAGGCAAGGCCAAGCACCTATTATATTGTAGCCGTCCACTAACAAAACGGCTTGGAGTAAGGAACGGGGCATGGTTTTTAATCACAATTTTCTAGAGTTAACAAAATTCATTCATAAGTTTTATAATAATTGATGGATTGTCTGTAACACTATGCTACACAGAATAAAAAATACGGCTACCTCACAAAACCCAAGCCTCAAATAGACGCACCAACTTAAAACGCGCCTTTTAAATAAAGGCGCGTTACAGTTCTTTTTTAGTAGTATTCAGGAGTGCTAAGTACAACTCATTGTACTTATTCACTCAGCACTCAGCACTCAGCACTCATTACTCAATTAAGAGGCTTCGCTGTGTACCTCCATCAGACGTTGTTTGAGGCGTTGGGCTTCACCTTTATCTACCAGAGAGCCTTTTTCTAGCAAAAAAGCGCCGTCACAGTAATTTAACTCATCTAATCGATGTGTTACCCACAAAGCTGTTATCCCTCGACTTTTGACAAGACGACGGACACTAGCAACTAAATCTAACTGGCTATCTGGATCTAGTAAGGCAGTGGGTTCATCTAATAATAAGACTTCACAGCGACGGGCGATCGCACCTGCGATCGCCACTCGTTGTTTCTGTCCCCCAGAGAGTGCATAAATAGGTCGTCGTTGCAAAGTAAGCAAATTCACCGCTCCTAACGCCTCCTCAACCCTGGCTCTAGTGGCAGCAGGTGGCAACTTTTCTTCCACCAATCCAAAAGCCACATCCGCACCAACAGTTGGCATCACCAGTTGATGATCTGGATTTTGGAAGACAAAGCCAACGGGGTGTAAAACCCTAATTTCGCCAGATTCAGGAGCCAATAACCCCGCCAGCAGTCTAAGTAACGTTGATTTTCCACTGCCATTTGTACCCAAGAGCATCCAAAACTCACCCTTGGGTACTTCTAAAGAGCAAGATTTGATAACTTTCTCTCCATTTGGCCAACTGAAATTTAAATCCTTGACCTCAATGCCCACTTGAGCCATTTGTCAACCTTGGTTACTCAGCAGCTACAGCGAAAAATCCAGGTGGTCTTCCACCACCAGGGGTTGTACCATCTTTCTGAACAATCTGCACCCCAGAAATTTCACTAGCGCGGACAGCAATTTTTTTCTCTGTCTTGCCCTCACACTTGAGTTCCACAATGTCAGGATTCCCAGAACGGATTGCTGCCAAAATAAGCTGATAGACAGCCTCAGCATCCTCTGCTGACTTACGTTGTACCGAAATAGGGAAAGCAGTGTTTCTGATGCTTAAATCGATGGTAAACATTTAGCAATAATCAAATTTAACTGTGGACTCATTTTAGCGTCAGCTGAGTGATTCTAGGGAAATGGGCATTGGAAGAGGCAGAGGGGCAGGGCGCAGGGAGCAAGGGGGAGAATTCAAATTACCTCTTTCCTCTCTTGTTGCCCTGCTTTATCTACCTCGTCTGGGTAAAAAATTAATTTTTATTACAAAACCCCTAGAAAAATTAGCGATTTACACCTAATATGATTAAAGGTGTGTAAAAAATTGTAAACTTGGTTAACAACCCGGTTAACTTTCTGCTTATGGAAGGCTTTTATTTAGCCATCTATAATACAGATACAACCTGTACTTATAAACATTTGGAGATTTGCTCTAATGACCATCGCAGTTGGACGTGCGCCCAGTAGAGGGTGGTTTGACGTTCTAGACGACTGGCTCAAGCGCGATCGCTTCGTATTCGTAGGTTGGTCAGGGATACTGTTGTTCCCCTGCGCCTTCCTAGCACTAGGCGGTTGGCTGACCGGCACCACCTTCGTCACCTCTTGGTACACCCACGGATTAGCCTCCTCCTACCTAGAAGGTGCTAACTTCCTAACAGTGGCAGTATCCACCCCCGCCGACAGCATGGGACATTCCCTATTGCTGTTATGGGGACCAGAAGCTCAAGGCGACCTCACCCGTTGGTTCCAACTGGGTGGCTTGTGGCCATTCGTTGCCCTACACGGAGCCTTCGGTTTGATTGGCTTCATGTTACGGCAATTTGAAATTGCGCGTCTAGTAGGAATCCGTCCTTATAACGCCCTCGCCTTCTCAGCTCCCATTGCAGTATTCGTCAGCGTATTCCTGATGTACCCCTTGGGACAATCAAGCTGGTTCTTTGCACCCAGCTTTGGCGTAGCGGCAATTTTCCGGTTCCTGCTATTCTTGCAAGGCTTCCACAACTGGACACTCAACCCCTTCCACATGATGGGTGTTGCTGGTGTATTGGGTGGTGCGCTACTGTGTGCTATTCACGGTGCAACAGTAGAAAACACCTTGTTTGAAGACGGAGATGGAGCTAACACCTTCCGCGCCTTCAATCCCACCCAGTCAGAAGAAACCTATTCAATGGTGACAGCAAACCGTTTCTGGTCACAGATTTTCGGGATTGCTTTCTCAAACAAACGCTGGTTGCACTTTTTTATGTTGTTCGTGCCAGTCACAGGTTTGTGGATGAGTGCCGTCGGCATCGTCGGTTTAGCACTCAACCTACGAGCTTATGATTTCGTCTCCCAAGAATTACGGGCGGCGGAAGACCCTGAGTTTGAAACCTTCTATACCAAAAACATTTTGCTGAACGAGGGTATCCGCGCTTGGATGGCTCCTCAAGATCAACCCCACGAACAATTTGTATTCCCTGAAGAAGTTCTACCTCGCGGTAACGCTCTCTAAGAATTCAAATTTGACCATGACTTAAATTAGAGTTGTGGTTGGCAAAAATTGACATCAGCCAGATTAAATAATCTCCTTGGCATAAGCTAATAAAGTGTCAATATTCCCCATTCTCCAGTCATCTCCCACCAAAAGGCGGGAGATTTTTTTATATATAGTTAATTTCTCTAAATTTATGTGTTATGTTAGGTGAAGGTTATAAACCCAGAGTAAATACTCTGCCCTTTTAAAACTAAGACCGCTTAGGCAATAAGGAGGTGATGCCCATGATAGAAAGTAGTAAATGCGTGGGTCATCAGGTTGCAGTTAGCCGGCTGTGTGCCGGGGCTGTTCTCTAAAAGTTAGCCTTGGTTATCTTTGAGATACTAAGTTAGCTCAAGTAGCTAGGCAAGCTCGGAGTTCCTTCCGGCAGTCTGGTTGCAACCTGAAGACCCGCTAGACCGCTCTGATTTAGATCATCCGATCAAAATCAGAGCGGATAGTTTTTTATGGGTGACTTTTTAAAACTTAGATAGCAATACAGGCGATGGATAAAGCCAATGCGTTTAAGTTCTCTTAAAAATAAAAATATCTTGCATCCAACTTTGGTGTATGACCAAATGTGAGCTACAGCATTTATTTACTTAGCCTGATTTAAATATATACACACGCATTAGGCATTAGCTGATCTTCCCATCCTTGTATATGTGGAAAATGAAGTGGTTATATTTCTGTCAAATGCAAGATGTAACAAATATATAAGTAGGAATTTGTTGACATGACACAACTACTCACGAAAACGGAAATTCAAGAGCAGGCAAAGGTTTTGTCAGGTTGGACTGTCGAAGAATCTAAGTTGTATATTACTCGCACATTCAAGGATTTTATCCAAGCAATTGAGTTCGTTAATAAACTGGTGGAACCAGCTGAGTCAGCAGGACATCATCCAGACATAGAGATTTCCTACAACAAAGTGAAGATTACACTTACAAGCCATGATGCAGGCGGACTAACACAGGCAGACTTTGATGTAGCGCAGACGATTTCCCAAATTAAATAAGTGATTTCTTCTGATATCTTGCACCAGGCGACTGTAAAGTAACAGCAACAAAGACAAAACACGCCTATCTGTACTCATGAGAGTAAAACTAACCTGTAGCTTGATTAAGAGCAAGGGTATGCGTTTTTCTTGACAGTGCGCGGATTTCAAAAAACTTGATTCCTGATTATTGTTTTTATTCCAAAAATACCAGGCAACTACGCTCCTGAAAGGCTTTGCTACGTTTGTTATAGCCGCGCCAGTGGATTTCAACTGGTGTGCAATTTCTACACGCTAAGTGTAAGAAGTAGTTTTTATCTGCAAGATGCTAAGTATAGAAGACTTGCAGCAATTTAGCCAAGTAGGAACTAAATGCCCTAAACTTTACTCCCTGCTTATATATATAGACAGCTATGTGTGACAGTTATTAAGCCGATCGCTCCAATCTTGCCATCTAGATCAGATGTTTTATAATGTTATGATATAAAGATATGTTTTTGCATAAGTTAATCACATCAGTTTTTAACTCCAAGTTAATCGTTTATTAGCTTTGCAAAAACTAAAATTGTAGTAGTGGCAATTATGCCTCATCCATAGGTTTCGATGAGATGTCGCATTTTCGAGAATTAGGTGGAACGAAACCAATTATCTAAACAAGGTGTGAGGAGTAAAGAAAAAATGTCTAATCTATTATGGAAATCCTTAGTGGTTAGCCCAGCAGTTTTGGGGGCAACGTTGTTAGTTTCGACAACGGCAATTGCAGCTCCAAACACAACCACTGAAGTAGCACCAGCAAAACAAGCAGGTGTAGCTGAAGTTGCCCAACAGCCAGAATTGTTGGCTCAAACAACGATAGATCAAGTTAATCGTTACAGCAACGAAGGCAACCAAAATAACTCTCAGTCTCAAGTAACATCGGTTTCGCAATTTTCCGACGTACAACCCACTGACTGGGCATTCCAAGCATTGCAGTCCTTGGTTGAACGCTATGGTTGTATTGCAGGTTATCCGAATGCCACTTACCGTGGTAATCGTGCTTTGACCCGTTATGAATTTGCTGCTGGTTTGAACGCCTGTTTGGATCGCGTTAATGAGTTGATTGCCACAGCAACAGCTGACTTGGTGACAAAACAAGATTTAGCTACCCTACAGCGTTTACAAGAAGAATTTTCCGCAGAATTGGCAACCCTACGCGGTCGCGTAGATTCCCTAGAAGCGCGGACTGCTGAATTGGAAGCCAATCAGTTCTCCACCACTACAAAACTAGTCGGTGAAGCCATTTTTGCCGTTACTGATGTGTTTGGTGGTAACACTGGTGACAACAACAATACAGTCTTCCAAGATCGGGTACGTTTGGACTTGCAAACCAGCTTCACTGGTAGAGACATTTTACATACCCGTCTCGCAGCAGGGAATGCAACAGCTTTCACACAATTTGATAACGCTGGTGGTGCGATCAATACTTTTGAAGGCACACAAACATTTGAAATCGGTAGCACTGGTAACAATGCTGTGCGGATAGACCGATTGACCTATGAAGTTCCTGTAGGCCCAGCCAATGTATACTTGGCAGCCAGTGGCGGACGACACAGCCATTATGCTGCTGTCAACAATCCTTACTTTTTCGACAACACTGATGGCGGTAACGGCGCTTTATCCACCTTTGCTTCTGAAAGTCCCATTTATCGGATTGGTGGCGGTGCAGGTATAGCGCTCAATTTACCTCTTGGTAAAGGTCAGGGTCTTTTGGGAAATAGCTCAATCACTGCTGGTTACTTGGCATCGCAAGCTAATGATCCTGCTCTTAGTTCCGGTCTGACCAACGGCGATTATGCTGCTTTAGGACAGTTGAACTTTAGTGTTGGCGATCGCTTGGCTTTAGCTGCCACTTATGTCCACGGATATAGCGCTGGTGGTTTCTTGTTCGACTCCGGTTCGACGACAGACGGGAATATTGTTCCAGTAGGTACTGGACAAGCTAACACTCTACTAGGTGCAGGTTCCAGCAACTCCTACGGTGTGTCAGCTGCATTTAGACCCAGCGACAAACTATCAGTTAGTGGCTTCGTCTCTTACCACGATGTCAGTGGCTTCGGTGCAAATGATGATTATGAAGCTTGGAGCTATGGTTTAGGTGTAGCCTTACCTGATTTCGGCAAAAAGGGTAACGTTTTAGGTATTTTTGCAGGCGCAGAACCCTATTCCTTTAACCGTCCAGGTTTTGGTGGCAACAATGACATACCATATCACTTTGAAGGCTTCTACAAGTATCGCGTATCGGATAATATCTCTGTTACCCCTGGTGTAATTTGGTTGACCTCTCCTGGTCAGAGCAGCGCTAACGATGATGCAATTATCGGTACACTCAGAACAACTTTCACCTTCTAGACTGTTGACTATCCATTGATAATTTAGAACTTTATTTTTCCCCGCCATCAGGTGGGGTTTTTTATTTTGAGTAGCAGCAATGGATAAACCCCAGCGATTAATCGGGGTATAGCAGGAAAGTAGTAGGGGCGTAAGACCTTGCGCCCCTACGTTCACTCAAAGTAACAGTTGCGTCTTCTATCTCGTAGCACTGTTAGATGAACCAACCGCAGCGAGTGGATTAGTCTGATTCAGATAATCGTAAACTAGTTGGGAAACTTGACGGATAAAGTCTCTCCCTCTAGTGTCCTTATAGGGACGTGTGACGAAGATAGCCGCTAAATAACGTTTACCATTTGGCATAGTCACAAATCCGGCATCACCAATGAGAAACCCGATATCTCCGGTTTTGTTGGCTATGACTGCACCTTTTCCTAAACCTGCGGGAAGCAGTGTGTGAATTGTAGTGTGACGCAGAATATCCAAAGCTTGCTCCCGACTTTGTGGAGAAACTAGCTTGTTATTCACAACTAAAGCCAGCACTCGCGCCATATCTTGAGAACTTGTGGTGTTGGTTCCTCTCAAATCAGCCAAAAGATGACGAATTACTGTGTCTTTCAGTCCCCAGTTACGGAAGCGCTGATTTAGTTTTGTAGCTCCACCTAAGCGATCGATAATCATATTGGTGGCGGTATTATCACTAATGGTAATCATCTTAGTGATGGTTTCCAAAGCTGTATACTTCTTGCCAACTCGCTCATACTGCATAGTTCCAGAACCATTGGTTACTAAGTCACGTCGCATAGTCAGGTTTTCCTGAAGGGTGACTTTACCCGCATCTAAATCTTGGAAAAAGGCAATGAGAATTGGCAATTTAATCGTACTAGCTGCGGGGAAAACGCGATCGCCCCCAACATCCAAATAATCCCCAGTATCCAAATCTAGGAAAAACATTCCTGTTTTCAGGAAACTGTAACGATTCATCAAGGCTTTAATCTGCGGTTCCAGCGCTTTCATCGGTGAGTGCATAGGAATTACGCCAGCAAACAGAGTGCTATTATCACTTACTGTTGGAGAAATACTCGATTGAGTCGGAGTTATTTCTAAAATGTTTGGCTGGGTTGCAGTCAATTGTATCGGCTTGGGTAACTGCACAGACCAATGATTGAGAGATTCCTCTTGCAGCTTCACCTGTGCTAAGTCGAAAGTGTAATTGGGTGCTAAGGTAACGACCATACGGGTAGTATCTGTATTAAACTGCCCGATGCTAATGTCTTTAATTACTAACCCCACTCTTTGACTAGTCTGTGGATATCCTAGTTTAACTCCAGGTAAATCAATTACCAGACGGGTTGGATTGGTAAGTAATTGTACTTTGGGTTGAATATTCTCGTCTGTCGTAAAATCCAGATGATTACGATTGCTATCAAAATGCCAATTAGCGATCGCAGCAGCTTTGACAGTGGAGCCAAACAGGAACAAGCTGAAGAAGCTGGGTAGAAGCAAGCTAAATTTTAAAATTTTTTCTTTGTGTGTGAGGAGCATTGGTGATCGTTGTGTGTGATGAAAATTCATGAACGAACAAAAGCCGCCCACCATTAAAGCACACATATCTATAAACAATCTTCTTCTGCGTAAAAAAAAGGCGGGCAATATGCCCACCTCACAAAATTTTGAGAATATTGAGAATATTGAGAATATTCTGTTGCTATTAACCCAACAATTGTTTAGCCTTAGCTAACACATTATCAACGCTAAAGCCAAACTTCTCTAGACAAACATTACCTGGAGCTGAAGCACCAAAGCGATCGATACTAACGCAATCGCCTTCAGTACCCACGTATTTGTGCCAACCGAAACTGCTACCAGCTTCTACAGACAAACGCTTGGTGACAGCTTTTGGTAGAACAGACTCTTTATAAGCTGCATCCTGTGCTTCAAAGAGTTCCCATGAAGGTAGCGAGACAACACGGACTTTCTTACCTTCAGCCTTGAGTTTTTCGGCTGCACCGACGGCGAGGCTCAATTCTGAACCAGTAGCAATCAAGATGATTTCAGGTGTACCTTCGCTATCTACTACGGTGTATCCACCCTTCGCTACGCCTTCAATTGATGTACCTGCCAAGTTGGGGACGTTTTGACGAGTGAATGCCAATAGAGATGGAGCGTTTTGCTTCGCTTTCTCGATCGCTACTTTATAAGCGCCAGAGGTTTCGTTACCGTCTGCGGGACGAAACACTAATAAATTAGGAATGGCTCTCAAGGAAGCCAGAGTTTCAATGGGTTGGTGTGTAGGGCCATCTTCACCTTGTCCAATGGAATCGTGAGTCATCACCCAAATCGCGCCAGCTTGAGAAAGGGCGGATAAGCGGATGGCAGCACGCATATAATCTGTGAAGATTAAGAAGGTAGCACCGTAGGGGATTAAGCCTGAAGTGTGCAGCGCGATACCATTACAGATTGCGCCCATCGCGTGTTCCCGCACACCAAAGTGGATGTTGGGGTTTTCGTAGTGACCTTTTTGGAAGTCGCCCTTACCCTTGATTTCGGTCAAGTTGGAGTGGGTTAAGTCAGCCGAACCACCAATCAATTCAGGTAAAACTGTCGCTAGTTTGTTGAGGCAGGTTTCTGAATGTTTGCGGGTAGGCAATCCTTTGTCTTCTGGGGTATAGGTGGGTAGTACCTTATCCCAACCGTCTGGTAGCTTGCCGCTTAGGTAGCGTTCAAACTCAGCCGCTTCTTGGGCATACTTAGCTTTGTAGTCGGCAAATGTTTTGTTCCATTCTTCTTCGTAACCTGCGCCGCGTTCAACTGCTTTGCGTGTGTGGTTGAGGGCTTCTTGTGGAACATCAAAAGGCTCATATTCCCAACCCAGATTTTTCCGAGTCAAGGCTATTTCGTCTCCACCCAAAGCAGCACCGTGAATACCGGCAGTGTTTTGTTTGTTGGGGGAACCGTAACCGATGGTGGTTGTCACCTTAATCATTGATGGTTTATCGGTGACAGCTTTAG
The DNA here is from genome assembly GCF_036917775.1 of Nostoc sp. Lineage (GTDB taxonomy): Bacteria > Cyanobacteriota > Cyanobacteriia > Cyanobacteriales > Nostocaceae > Nostoc. The sequence continues at coordinate 74,034 of NZ_JBALEQ010000109.1, read as the reverse complement.
CTTCTTCAATTGCTTTGGCGATCGCTGCTAAATCGGTATTGCCGTCTTCAACGTGGAGAACGTGCCAACCGTAAGCTTCAAACCGCTTGGAAACATCTTCGGTGAATGCTACATCTGTGGAACCGTCGATGGAAATGTGGTTGTCGTCGTACAAAGCGATGAGTTTGCCTAATCCCAAGTGTCCTGCGAAAGAAGCAGCTTCACCAGAAATACCTTCCATGTTGCAACCGTCACCTAAAATTACGTAGGTGTAATGGTCAACAATCTTGGTATCAGGTTTGTTAAATTTAGCGGCAAGGTGCGCTTCGGCGATCGCTAAACCAACTCCATTGGCAATTCCTTGACCCAAGGGCCCAGTTGTGACTTCCACGCCTGGGGTCATGAAGTTTTCGGGGTGTCCAGGGGTTTTGGATTCCCATTGACGGAATTGCTTGATATCTTCAATGGTGACGCTATCGTAGCCTGTCAGGTACAGTAGGGCGTACTGCAACATTGAGCCATGACCGGCAGACAAGACAAAGCGATCGCGGTTAAACCACTTGGGATTTTTGGGATTAAACTTCAAAAAGCGATCCCAGAGGACAAAAGCCATCGGAGCCGCGCCCATTGGTAGTCCTGGGTGTCCCGATTTTGCCTTTTCTACGGCATCAATAGCCAAGAAGCGGATCGAGTTAATAGCCAGTTCTTCGACGGACAATTCTTTGGCGGATTGGGTTGCAACAGTCATAATCTCTTGTTTTTAACGACGGGTTAGCACTCTTCGTAGCTTCTTTTGCTGGGGTTATTTTAGATTCCCCACAGTATCCTCATCATCCCACTCCCGCTTGTCGATGGACAAGCGGGATCTCCTGAGTTTATGGTGATAAATCAAGCTGATAATTGGGTCATGCTGAACGCTTAAGTTATATCGGAATGATATTTCTGATACTTTGGGCATGGGGAATGGGGAATGGGGAATGGGGAATGGGGAATGGGGCATTGGTTATTAATTCCTGTATCTCATCTCCTCATCTCCCTGCTCCCTGCTCCCCTGACTCTTTTAAACGTATTTCTTAAAGGCCAGTGTGACATTATGACCACCAAATCCAAAAGAATTGGATATTGCCACCTCGACTTTTTGAGCGCGGCTGTAGTTAGGCACGTAATCTAAGTCACATTCTGGATCGGGATTTTCTAGATTGATTGTTGGTGGAATTTGGTCATTAGCGATCGCCAGTACTGTTGCCACAGCTTCAATACCTCCAGAACCGCCTAATAAATGACCTGTCATCGATTTGGTCGAGCTAATTGCCACCTTATAGGCGTGTTCTCCCAAGGCTTTTTTGATGGCTGAGGTTTCAGTTGAATCATTCGCCGGGGTACTAGTGCCGTGGGCATTAATGTAGCTAATTTGTTCGGGAGTTATACTAGCATCTTTGAGCGCCAGTTCTATGGCTCTTGCTGCACCTAATCCGCCAGGGACGGGGGAAGTGATATGGTATGCGTCACAGGTCATACCATAGCCGATCATTTCGGCATAAATGTGAGCGCCGCGACTTAGGGCGTGTTGCAGTTCTTCGAGAATTAAAATTCCTGAACCTTCACCTAATATAAATCCGTTGCGATCGCGGTCAAAGGGGCGGCAAGCATGAGCCGGATCGTCATTGCGAAAAGAAAGGGCTTTGCAGGCAGCAAACCCAGCCATTGATAATGGTGTCACAGCTGCCTCTGTTCCGCCGCAAATCATCGCTTTGGCATATCCCCCTTGAATTAAGCGGAACGCATCGCCTACAGCATTAGATCCAGCAGCGCAGGCAGTTACAGGACAGGAATTAGGGCCTTTAGCACCCGTGTGAATTGCCGTCAATCCTGCTGCCATATTAGCGATCATCATCGGTATCATGAATGGACTACAGCGATCGGGCCCACGGTTGAGGTAGATCGTTTGCTGGTCTTCTAATACCTTAATGCCGCCAACGCCAGAACCGATCATGACACCTACCTGTTCTGCATTCAGTTCATTAATAACTAACTGCGCGTTAGCTATAGCTTGTTTTGCTGCTGAAACCCCAAATTGGGCAAATCGATCCATGCGCTTGGCATCTTTGCGCTCCAAGTAATCATGTGGATCGAAGTTTTTTACCTCACCAGCAATGCGGCAATCATGGCTAGACGCATCAAAAAATGTGATGTAGTCAATGCCATTACGTCCACTCAATAATCCATCCCAATATTCTGTTGCTGTGTTACCTATCGGTGTAATCGCGCCAACACCAGTTACAACAACGCGTTTACGTGTATGATCTGTCATGATTCAGTTAAAGGTGGCGAAAAAGCAGCAGGCATTAAACAGTGCTGAGTTATGTTAGCGGCTAGCTAGGGTTTAGCCCGTCCTGAGTTCTGAGTTTTGGAAGCACCCAAAGATGGAGAAAACTCCGAACTTTTGCCTCCGAAAACTCTAACTCTTAGACTTTTAACTGTTCAGCACTCAGTTAAAAGTCAAAGCAGTGGTTTTTGCCATAAACGCCCAGAGGGAGCGAGACAAAGCCATCTGAACTTCTCTCAATCGGAGACTCCAAGGGCGAACAGAGACTCAAAACTTTTTTTAAGCTGATGCAGCAACTTTGTTATTGATATAATCTACTGCGTCTTGAACCGATACAATCTGCTCGGCAGCTTCGTCGGGAATTTCGATATCAAATTCTTCTTCCAAAGCCATCACGAGTTCAACAGTATCTAGGGAATCAGCTCCTAAATCTTCCATAAACTTAGCTTGTGGGGTGATTTTCTTCTCATCTTCAACGCTAAGTTGTTCGATGACGATTTTCTTGACCTTTTCAAAAAGTTCCGTTTGACTCATAAATAATAAAAGTCCTTAACCAGTTGCTAGGATCTACTCTTTAGAGAAGACATTGTTTTGAGCATATACATCTTATCGTCAAGCGCGATCGCCCGTATACTACCAAGGGTTTTTCTATTAGAAAAACTCTCCTGTTCCTCAAAAGAATCGGGTAAATTTTCTGGGAACAGTTGTTTATGGGAGCGGACTACGCCATCGTCGATACCGTGTAAATGCTTTGATTGTCAATTATTGCTAAATTTTTTTACAATGTCTCGATCGGTATTTACAGCCTTGCTAGCAATCAGAATATGTAGACACTCCAGCTTTGAACCTAGATGGTTAAAGAATCGCTGAAGGTCAAACATCATAATTTTGGTGCTAACAAGGAAGTAATAAAACAGTTATTGTTTAAAGCGATCGCTCTAACCCAAATATACCTCTATGCTATCTCAGACACTCAAACTCAAGTACGCTTATTTCCCTGGTTGTGTTGCTCAAGGGGCCTGTCGGGAACTTTACCAGTCAACTCAAGCCCTTACTAAAGCACTAGGTATTGAATTGGTTGAACTTAAAAAAGCTGCTTGCTGTGGTTCGGGCACATTTAAAGAAGATTCTCAACTGTTAGAAGATACAGTCAACGCTAGAAATATCGCCCTAGCAGAAGAATTAAATTTGCCCTTACTTACCCATTGCAGTACTTGTCAAGGTGTTATTGGTCATGTGAACGAACACCTGAAAGAATGTAAGACAACTGATCCTACATACATTGAACAGGTGAATGGCTTGCTGCATAAAGAAGGCTGTTCGCCTTATCGTGGCAGTACTGACGTTAAACATCTTCTCTACGCTTTGGTGACAGATTACGGTTTAGACGAAATTACCAAACGTGTCACCCGAAAGTTAAGTGGATTAAAATGCGCGGCTTTTTATGGCTGTTATCTCCTCCGCGCCCAAAAATCCATGCCTGATGACGACCCGTTCCAACCAGAAGCGATGGAAAATATGTTTCGGGCTGTAGGTGCAACACCAATTTATTACCGAGGCCGGACACAATGTTGTGGTTGGCCTCTTGCTAGTTATGCCACTACCCAATCTTTCAAGATGGCGGGGACGCATATTCAGGACGCTTTGACATCTGGTGCTGACTGTATAGTTACACCTTGCCCACTGTGCCACTTAAATTTAGACTCGCGTCAGCCAGAGGTGGAAAAGGTAATTGAGCAAAAGTTAGGTTTACCAGTATTGCATTTACCTCAGTTGATTGCTTTAGCACTTGGGGTTAGTCCAAAAGAACTGGGTTTAGAACGGCACGTTGTTTCCACTAAGCCAGTGTTGGAGAAATTAGGATTTTAGTTTATGGATTACTCAGACAATACAACTTGTAGAGACGGCGATTTATCGCGTCTCAAAACCCATGATTTTGTATAAGTAGCGCTTTGAACCGTATTGGATTATCAAGTAGGGGCATAAGACAATACGGTTCGGTTAAAGGGGAAGTTTTAAATACATCCTTTACCCTTTACCTAGCCCACAAGGAAACTGAAAAATGCCTATCCAAATGCTGTGGGGGTTTAAGATTGTTTATGCTCTCAACTTCAGCAAAATCCCGCTTAGTAAAGTTTTGCGTCAAAATGTAGCGTTTTTAATGTAAGCTGACGCATTACTAATGCAAGCCAACACATTACCAATGCAAGCCAACGCATTAACAATGTAAGCCGACACATTAACAATGCAAGCCAACGTATTAACAATGCAAGCCAACGCATTAACAATGCAAGCTGACGCATTGGCATTGCACTAGATTGCCAAATCTAATTCGCTACGAATTAATAAAATGCTGTACTTAGTTTCAATATTTTGCCTTTACCCCCTCCTCAACATTTTCAATAGGTAATACCATTTTTTTGTGAGGCTGTACCAAATTTTTAGACTTCTTTCTGTGCTATGTTGCGGGACTCCGTTGGAGAACTCGTAGAGTAGCCGCTCCGTGTCTATGGGTTTCGTCTATTTTTCTTCTAATAAAAAATCAAAACTTTCAAACTCACAAAGATGGGGAAAGTCTCATTCATTTAGCCGCCACTTCTAGTTACCAGGACTGCGCGGCAGAATTTCGTTCAACAGGTAAATTCTCAGATGCTTACAAGCGATCGCAGTTGCAGGTGGACATCGTACTTGGTAAGTGGGTTAATGATAGGTGGAGCGATCGCTTGTTGTGAATCCACGGTAGCCCAGCTCGTACCCGATGCCACTTTAGGATCTGAAAGTTCTATAGTTACACCCCAAACTCCCGATTCCGCCGTTAATGTAATTTCGGGCGGAGCAACGCGGGGTAAAAATTTGTTCCACAGCTTTGATCAATTTTCTGTCCAAACTGGAGGTACAGCGATCTTCAACAATGCTACAGATATTCAGAACATAATCAGTCGAGTCACAGGTTCGTCTATCTCTAACATTAATGGATTGATTCAAGCCAACGGTACAGCCAATCTGTTTTTACTCAATCCGAATGGAATTATTTTTGGGCAAAATGCGCGTTTAGATATACGTGGTTCCTTTGTTGCCACTACTGCCAAAGCCATACAATTTGGAACTCAAGGTATTTTGAGCGCTGACAATCCAGAACCACCCTCGCCTTTGCTGACAGTCAATCCTTCCGCTTTACTCTTCAATCAAATTGCTGCATCCATTCAAAATAACTCAACCTCGCCAGCCGGACTAACTCCAGCAGGTGAAAATTCGTTTGGTCTACGTGTTCCAGATGGTAAAAGTTTGCTGCTAGTAGGCAGGAATATCAGCATGAATGGCGGTCAACTAAATGCTTATGGTGGCAGAGTCGAGTTGGGAGGATTGTCCGCCAGTGGAACTGTAGGGCTTCAAGTCGATGGCGACAATTTAAGTTTGGGCTTTCCTGATAACGTAACGCGAGCAGATATATCTTTAACTAATGGTGCTGGTGTAAGTGTAGAAAGTGGAGGTGGTGGTAGTATTACAGCCAATGCCCGAAATATAGAGATTTTGGGAGGAAGTTTCTTAAGTGCCGGTATTGCAAAAGGTTTAGGCTCAGTTAGCTCTGTGGCAGGAGATATTACGCTCAATGCTACAGGAGAAATAAAAGTTGCAAGGCAAAGGAGCTTTGTCTTCAATAATGTACGCGAACAAGCAAAGGGAAAGGGGGGGAATCTAATCGTCAACGCCCGTGACTTCCTTATGGAGGATGGAGTGCAAGTTGCTGTTGGTACATTAAGTGCGGGCAGAGGTGGAGATTTAACTATTAATGCTCAAAATTCTGTACAAGTCATTAGTAGCGATTTAATAACTACAGTTCAGTCAGGAGCAACAGGTGATGCGGGGAATTTGACAATTAATACTCAACATTTACGAGTGTTGGAAAGGGGAGCTGAAATTACGACTGCAACTTTCGGTGAGGGTAAGGCAGGAAGCTTGACAGTGAATGCCACTGATTCTATACAAATTGTTGGTAACACTGGTTTGTTTACTAGCGCTGCCCAAGACTCAACAGGTGATGCAGGCGACCTGACAATTAATACTCATGAGTTATTAATGCAGAAAGGGGGACGGATTAGCGCTTCAACACTTGGCCCAGGAAAAGCAGGTGATATAACAATTAACACTAACAACCTACGTTTAGAAGATGGGACATCAGTTAGCGCTGGTACACTTCTGACAGGCAAGGGTGGGAATTTGACTATAAAAGCAGATATTTTACAACTGACTGGTACTAGCTTCTTGCTTACTCAAGCAAACCCAGGCTCAACCGGAGATGCAGGAGACATGACAATTAGCACAGGGAAATTGCTCATTCAAGGAGGGGCACAGGTCATTACGAGTACATTTGGTGCGGGTAAAGGGGGAAATTTAACCGTTGATGCTTTTGACGTGCAGCTGATTGGTAGAAGCGCAGATAATCGGTTTGGTAGTGGCTTGTTTACTTCAGCACAGCCAAACTCAACAGGGGATGCAGGAGATTTGACTATTACAACTAATACGTTGCTAGTGCGAGATGGTGCTAGGGTCAGCGTGCAGAGTTCTGGAACAGGAACCGCAGGCAACATGACAGTAAATGCAAACTTTATCCGCTTAAACAACAACGCCTTACTCAGCGCTAATACACGCAACGTTCAAGTGGAACCCAACTTAGAGCAGGCGACAATTAGTATTAACTCAAAAATTTTGGCGATGAGTAGCAATAGTAACATCAGAACTAACGCCACTGGAGAAAATGTCATCGGTGGTAATATCAACATTGACACTGATTTTCTAGTTGCCGATCAAAATAGTGACATCAGCGCTAATTCTACTAACTTCCGTGGAGGAAATGTCAGAATTAATGCCCAAAGTATTTTTGGGACTCAACTGCGAGATTTGCCATCCGAGCAAACGAGTGATATTACCGCTACAGGGGTAAGTCGTGAGTTCAGTGGAAATGTAAAAATTACTACATCTGATGTTGACCCTAGTCGGGGATTAGCCCAACTGCCAACAAATTTAGTTGATGCCTCACAACAAATTGCTCAAGGCTGTACTCCCAGAGGTGAGCAGACTAGTAGTTTTGTTACCACAGGACGCGGCGGCTTGCCAGACAATCCCAATGAGATACTTAAGGGTGATGCAATTGAGGTAAATTTAGTTACTCTTGACCCGAAAATAAGTCGCTCTCGGACAGGAAGAAATGCGATCGCATCTCCTCCTCTCCCCGCTCCTATAATCGAAGCTCAAGGGTGGGTAATAGGTAAAAATGGCGAGGTGCTGCTCATAGCTTCTGCACCCACTGTCACATCCAATAATTCTGGGTTGACTCCAGAATCATGCAATTTGTGGCAACAAGACTAAATTGGTTGGCGGAAATAATTATTGTTGGGAATGGGGAATGGGGAATGGGGAATAGGGAATAGGAAATGGGGAATAGGGAATGAGCAATAGGCAATTATCTACGCCCACTTGCTTATCATGAATGACTAGTAAATAGATTGCCAGCGTAAGACCAGATATCTTTTGCAAAGACGCAAAGGGCATTGAGGGCAAGAATGTGAAAAGAAATAATGGTTTCTGTTTCTGGAGAATCCGCCGTCTGTTGAAGTATTTACACAGAAAAGTGAATCGTTCGGGAATTCTAGTCTTACTCTTGGTTGTGTTTTTAACCACTAGTATATTACCGCCTACTTTCGCTTTTATAGCTGCCCAAAACTCTCTTATTGAAAAAGAGGCAAGGGAGCAGAGGGCAGGGAGCAAGGGAGATAGTTCAGATAGGGATTCGACCCCACAGCCACAAAAACCACTTCTATTAAGTGGGGGACTTAAATCCATGTTCCGCTTCGGTTCACAGCAGGAGTCAGAAGTCATTCCCCTCTGCTCTCTACTCTCTTCTCCCTGCCTCTTCGTTCAAGGTGTAACTAATGCCGAAGAGTTATTTCAACAGGGCAAAAATTTATATGAAACAGAACGTTTTTATGAAGCATCTTTAGTCTTTCAACAAGCATATATCGCTTTCAAAGCTCAAAAGGATGAACTCAGGGAAGCCATGAGTTTGAGCAATCTCTCCTTGGCTTATCAACAATTAGGAGAGTGGTCTAAAGCCAGTCAAGCGATTCGCAATGCGATCGCTTCGCTTCACGCACAAAGTCTTAATCTATTACAGACTGGACAAAATATAAACACTTTTACCGAGCCAGCCTCCCTCACGCAAATTTTAGCCCAAGCTTTAGATATTCAAGGTCGGCTACAGTTAGCACAAGGAAAAGCTGAATCAGCTTTAAATACCTGGCAACAGACAGCTGCAATTTATGCACAGATAGAAGACAAGACTAACTTAATCCGCAGCCAGATTAACTCTGCCCAAGCATTGCAAACTTTGGGGCATTATCGTCAAGCCCAGAAAATATTAACTGAGATTAACCAAAACTTGCAAAATGAACCAGACTCAACTCTCAAAGCTACGGGATTGCGTAGTTTTGGCAATGTATTGCAAATAGTTGGCAATTTAGAACAATCTCGACAAATTTTGCAGCAGAGTTTAGAGGTGGCAATGCGAATGCCAGAGCAATCTCCTCAAACAATCAGTGAAACTTGGCTCAGTTTAGGCAACACCGCCACAGCCCAGCACGATATTCCAGCCGCTCTAAATTACTATCAACAGGCTGCCGCTACCTCTACCTCTTTAACTACACGCATCCAAGCTGATTTGAATCAACTTCACTTACTGTTGGATGACAATCAATTAACTGCTGCTCAAGGGTTGGTGTCTCAGATTCAACTTCAAATCCCCAATTTGCCTTCCAGTCGCAAGACGATTTATGCTCGAATTAACTTTGCTCAAAGTCTCATGAAATTAAGAGCTAAAGGCGTAAACGGGCACGAAGTGAAAGAAATTGCCCAGCTTTTGGCTATAGCAGTTCAACAAGCCAAAGATTTACAAGACCAGCGCTCAGTTGCTTATGCACTGGGAAATTTGGGAGGATTATACGAACAGACCCAACAAATTAGTAGCGCCCAAGAACTCACCCAGCAAGCCCTAATTCTATCCCAAGCGATCAATGTGCCAGATATTACCTATCGCTGGCAATGGCAGCTAGGACGCTTACTGAAAGCACAGGGAGATATTAAGGGGGCGATCGCAGCTTACACCGAATCAGTTAAAATCCTTCAGTCCCTTCGCAACGATTTAGTTGCGATTAATCCAGAGGTACAGTTTTCTTTTCGAGATGAAGTAGAGCCAATCTATCGGCAGTTGGTCAATTTGCTGTTGGAATCAGAAGGAAACTCCCAAAAGAACCTAATCCAAGCTCGCGCCGTTATTGAATCTCTACAACTAGCTGAACTTGACAACTTCTTTCGGGTTGCTTGCTTGGAAGGAAAACCAATCCAAATTGACTCTGTTATCGATCAAAAAGATCCGACGGCAGCAGTTATCTATCCAATTATTTTGGCAGACAAACTAGAAGTTATTCTCAAGTTACCTCAACAACCGTTGCGCCATTACAAAACCGCTATCACTGCAATGGAAGTGGAAAAAACTTTAGAACAATTGCGACAAAAACTGATCAAACCTTACACACTGCAAGAAACTCAGTCATTATCCAGGCAGGTATATAATTGGCTGCTGCAACCAGCACAGCAAAACTTAGTCAAATCCCAAATCAAAACTTTGGTATTTGTCTTGGATGGTTCCTTGCGAAATATTCCAATGGCTGCTCTGTACGACGGTCAACAATATCTGATCGAGAAATATGCGATCGCTTTGACTCCAGGGTTACAATTATTAGCCCCAAAGTCTTTGTCACAACAACAAATAAAAGTTTTGACTGCCGGAATAACTGAAGCTCGTCAGGGCTTTTCTGCTCTTAGCAATGTAGCGCTTGAGTTGAATCAAATTAAGTCTGAAGTCCCGACTACAGTGCTTCTCAATCAAGAATTTACTAGTAAAACTTTCCAAAAAGAAATCAATTCTGTTTTTTTCTCTGTAGTCCACCTTGCAACTCACGGCCAGTTTAGTTCCAAAGCAGAGGAGACGTTTATTCTCACCTGGGATGGTCGGATCAACGTCAATCAGTTAGATAGCCTACTTCGGATTCGAGATAGCGAAAAAGCTGGTGCGATCGAATTACTGGTTCTTAGCGCCTGCCAAACTGCTGCTGGGGATAAGCGGGCGACTTTAGGACTTGCTGGGATAGCTGTACGGGCAGGGGCACGCAGCACCCTTGCTTCTTTGTGGAATGTGGATGATAAATCCACAGCAGAACTGATGAGTCAGTTCTACGGAGAATTAATTAGCAAACAGCTGACTAAAGCCGAAGCACTCCGTCAAGCTCAATTAGCTTTATTAAAGAACCCTAAGTATCAACATCCCATATTTTGGGCACCTTACGTCCTAGTGGGCAATTGGTTATAGCTGAATGGCACTAAGAAAAGCTGAAACCTCGTCAGGGCAGGGTGTGGGAGGTGTGGGAGGTGTGGGAGGACGGGGAAGAAGTCTTACCCCCCACACTCCCCACACTCCCCACACTCAAAAAGCAATTTATATCAGGGCTTTGCGATTAACAAGCGTGCCATTCGGTTATAGCTATTGGCAGCAGTCTACTATTGGTTCTGCAACAATGTCAGTTAGACCAACAGTTTGCAATATCTTAGCCCAATCAGCACTTTTTGGGTCTAGACGGTGAAGTTCGGCTGAAGCAGTCAGGGACTCGTACCAAATACCATTTGTGGCATAAAGAGCGATGCGCTGGTTTGGTGTTGCTTTATCTAACTGACTTTTTAGAAGAGCGTTAGGTTCGACCCTTTGAATCCAACCATCAACAAAAACAGGTGGTTGTTGTTGATGACAGTAAATATTGAAGTACCAATGATAACGCTTGCCAATTTCTAACGAGGAAGCCGTTGATGGCAGAGAGAGGCTAATAATTCCTGGTAGCCCAGACAGCGAAACAGGGCTTTGATATACAGTCTGCCCCGCTTCATTCTGTAGGACGAACTCTGTGGAAACTGCGGTTAGATCAGGAACGTAAAACCAGAAAGTTGGATGAGAATTAGTTGTTAATCCAAAGACTAATTCTGCATTTGGAAACGGATAAACCGGAACTAACGCTGTTAGTAGCTTTCCTTTGGATGTACTAAACTGCTTGTCCATGTTTTCGCAGCCGCGCTTACCTCCTCCAACGCGATTACCTGGTGCGTTAATGTCATCTGGGGGAGGAGGTGCGTTAAAAATCAACGATGGGAGAACTTCAGATTTGATTGGCTGTGCTTGCACTGGCGTGAACCAGAACGATACCAAAGCGATCGCAAAGGCAAGTTTAAGTTGTCGAAGACCTAAGCTCATATCACCACTAACTCAATGTTTTTACATCCTTGAAATGGCTAGGATAAATATAATAAAGGCTATTTATATCTTCAAAAGCATAAAAGGTATTTTCGCAAACCTTTACTGGCTAAATAGATTTATTGCTGTTACTGCCTTGAGAAAGGCTGTAAATTACTACAATACTGCCTGTAACGACCAGAGCGATCGCAGCCGGAATTAGCGGTATCCAAATACCTTTCAGCAGTATAAAAAAGCTAATTGCGGATATAGCACCAATTACAGCAACTCCGGCTATTCCTAAAATCCAGGAATGACGAATCCGCCATGCCAATATTCCTCCCAAAACAGACCAGAAAAAGACCCACAAACTCTCACCCCAAACGGGCCAAACCCACAACAGGGTTCGCCCATCTAAAACTGCACTGAGAATTTGACTCACCATTTGAGCATGAACCATAACTCCTGGTATTTCCTGCTTATGCTCGGTAGTGTAAGGGGTAGAAAAATAATCACCGGCGCTTTGGTTCGTAATACCAATAAGTACAATTCGATTCTTCACAATATTGGGATCGATCGCACCTCTGAGCAACTCTTTTAAGGTAATTTGCTCCACAGCCTTTAAGGGAGAGCCAGAGGAACGGTAATTTAGCAATATTTGATAGCCCCAGTCATCCATTTTTTGATAGCCACCAATATGCACTCGCAACCGCCTAAACACAATTTTACCAATTTGTAAATCTTTTTTTTTGGTGTACTTGATATCAATGCCTTCTGTTTGTAGATAACGAAATGCCAATTGAGCGCTGAAGGAGTATGGCGTAGTACAAGGGGATGAATCGCTTGGTTGCATAGCGATCAAATGGCGGCGGAGAATACCATCTGTGTCTTGAACAAAATCGCTAAAGCCTTGACGTTCTCTAGGAATTTCGGGAGGGGGTGAAACTCCTGGTTCATTAATTGTCGGTTCGCTGACTTTGCAAATAGCAATAAAGCGATCGCTACGTCGCATCCAATTAGCTAAAGATGCTTCCTTAGCTTCTACAGGGAAATCACGATAAATATCTAAGCCAATAGCTCGTGGTTTGAACTTTTCGAGTTTCTGCACAATTAGAGCCAGTGCGCGATCTGAAAGCGACCCTTTTCTGTCTTGCTGTTCAGGAAGCTTAAAATCATCTTCCGCGATCGCAACTACTAAAAGGCGGCGATCTGGTTGTTCGCTAGGACGCAGCCGCAGCAGTTGGTCAAAAGCCTTTAGCTCCAAAGGTTGTAATAGTCCAAGATGCCGCGCTCCCATGATCGAGGCTGTAACAACCACAGCTAACATCAGCACAGCTTGAAAAGATCGCTGGCTAGGCAATTTTTGCCGTGTTGCTAGTGATTGTGAGTCAAATAAAGCTTTATCAACCCAATTTTGATTAAAAACAGCAGCATAAATGGGGTTATAAACTTTTAAGTAACCCTGTTGCTTAACTACCAATCCTGATAGACGCAATTCCATTTGCTCAAGACTGTTATTTGCTGTGATTTGGCCCGTTTGCAAAATTTGCTGATAGAGTCGCAGTAATTTTTTAGTATGCCGTTCGCTTTTCAAAATGCGATCGCGAATCGTCCTCAGATGCTCCGGTTCATCTTGGGATTCCCAGTTTTCAATCACTTGAGAACGTATAAGTTTCTCAATATACTCTGCTTCCCCATTTGCTGGAATGACAGAGAAAGATGTAATAACTAACTGACAAAGCTTCTGAGTTAAAAAAGGTTGACCGCCACTCCAAGCTAAAATCTCTTGCAACACAATCTGAGGATTGATAATACCTACTAATCCCTCAGCTAATGGTTGAGCTTCATGCCATTGGAAGCCGCTTAGTTCAATTGCTCGACCAATATTAAAAGGTGTTCGGTGTTTGTCTTGAATCAAATCGTAGGGAGTAGTTACCCCTAGCAGTGCAAAAGTAAGACGCTGATAAGCTTGATTGTCGGCTCGTTTGTTATAGCAAGCTCGAATCAAAGCTAAAAAATCATCCTTGAAGTTTAATTTGAGAATGCTATCAATTTCGTCTACAAAAATTACGATATTTTCAGAGACTTCTGCCAGTAGCACCGACTCAATAAACTCACTCAAGCGTTGCACTGGTGATAATCCAGAGCGATCGCTCCACCAACTCAATACTTTGAATTTGGGAATAAAGCTACGTGCTAACCTTCGTAACACACCCAAATACCACTCAGATGGGGTAATATCTTGACTTCCAATCGCTGTAATATCGATCACACCACAAGCAATATCATCTGCTTGCAGTTTACGCATGGTTTGCACTCGCAGACTAGACTTACCCATCTGCCGCGAGTTGAAGACATAACAAAATTCTCCAGCCTTGAGTGCATCATAAAAATCTTTGTCGGCTTGTCGCTGCACGTAGCACGGAGCATCAATTTGCAGACTCCCTCCGATTTGATATTTGTAAGGCGAGTTTTCTGCTTTGCTCGTCGGATACATCCCAATACGGTTCGGTTAAGGTTTTTTGATGAAAATTCTAGATCACAAAGACGCGATAAATCGCCGTCTCTACAATAATTCGCAAAACTATACTAAGCCAGGCGATTTTGAAAATATTGGCGGTACAAATCGCAGCGTGGTATCACCTTATTGTCATTACAATATACAACTAGACCCATGCTGTGTAATTTAAACGCTGATTCTGAGTCTAACTCTATCGGTACTAAACTCTTCACAACTTGGCTAAAAGCTGTCACTAACTTTGGATCGTGTTCAAGATTACACAAATGTCCTCGCAGATGATCCTGGTAAATTGCCGCTTCAGTTGGGGCTGTTTGTAACAACTGCTCAAGAGAGATGTACTGATGTTGAACATGATAAAGAGCTAGCCGGATTAAATAGGGATGTCCTCCTACCATATCCATCAGTTTTTTGACCTGTGTATCAGTCCAATTTAGCCCTTGATGACGTGCAACTAAAATTTGGACTTGTTCTGGAGTAAACTCTTGTAATTCAATGCTCAACCCCACATTAAAGGGAGATTGATTGATATTTAGCGGAATATAAACTTCTTTAGAATGTACCAAAACTAGCCGGAGTTTTTTCCAGAGTTCGCTACTGCGATCGCCATACTTAGCATACTCATACCAAGCTCGTAACAGGTTAAAAAAGTCTTCGGCTGTGTCACGATAGGGAAAAATGCGATCGACACCATCTAAGCTAATTACTAATGGGCTATCGATTTCTTCTAACAAACACTCTTCAAAGTACGCAGTAGTTTTATCCTTACTGCCATAAATACTCCAATAATCATCTAACTGATGAAGCTGCTTCAGTTTCCTACCAACACTTTCACAGAACCAGCGCAAAAATGTATCCAAGCTGGCGAAAACTGCTTTATCTGCTAGATGGAAGCTTATAGAAACTGTTTGACAACCATGTTGTCTGGCTTCATTGAGAATCCTAGCCATGAGCGAGGTTTTGCCCATTTGTCTAGGTGCTTTGATCCGAATTAGGGAACCTGGCTGCAAAATCTCTTGATAACAGCGATCTTCAATTGGAGGGCGTTCAACATAAAAACTAGAAGCGAGAGGGACTTGACCTACAGGTAATTCTGTTTCTGCATTCTGTAGGGGTTGCTCGTTTGTGTATACGCTTAGTAATGCCTCGCTATTTTCCTCAGAAACTGAGTTGTTCAATGTCATTTTCTCCATTGTTAGCTGTGAAGATGACATCAGCTTTTGAGATTGTAAAATTGGCTCTAACCCTTTTGATGAAGCAGCAGTCCAGGAAATGCGCCATCGTTCTAGTGCTGCTTGAAAATTCTTTTTACCGACCTTTTCACCAAATGCTGCTGATAGCATCTGCCATAACTTAGGGCCAACATCATGCTGTAGGTATTCGGTAGTGTAGCCATGAGTTTGGGCAATTTCGTCATACTTCTTACCTTGCCAAGAGCTACGCAGTATGGTTACTTCAATATCCTTCAGGTGTCTTTTTGTCTGAGTAACAACTGCTGCATCTAATATTTTTAATGCTGTTTCAAAGTCCATTGTTCATGGATGAATCACAACTATTTATATATTGATATCCAGTCTGAACTTTTAACTTTCCAGATTTTTTCACAAATAATATTCTAATGGCTGAAATCCAGTTCTGGTCTGGTTCAGCAAATATTACTGTCCTTAAACTTTCTTACTTAACCTTACCTGACCCCTTTTATCGTTGATTTTTTGGAAATCAAACTCCTTAAATTATCCACATTTACCTTTTTGAGTTCAAAAGGCAACCTGGTAATAACAGCAATAGCAGTTGTTTGGCTTTGGACAAATCTAGCTTTTTTAGAAAATTTGTCCAAAGTCTAAATCAAGAAAACAATACACAAACTTACAAGTAAATCAAAGGAAATACAAAGATTATGGCGATTATTAGTGGAACTATAACCCCTGCTGACGACAGAATTATAGCTGATGGAGCAAACGATAGAATCGATGCTCTAACGGGTAACGATACGGTTTTTGGTGGCGCAGGCAATGATACTCTAATAGGCAACTTTGGCAATGATTCTCTATCAGGATCGCTTGGTAACGACTCTCTTGATGGTGGATTTAACAAAGACACCCTTGATGGTGGCGCGGGTAACGATACTCTCAACGGCGGCGATGACAATGACACTCTTATCGGTGGAACGGGAAACAATCGCGTTAATGGCGGTGCAGGTAACGATATTCTCATCGCTCAAAACGGGAAATTTCCGGCTATCGGTGATGTTGGTGATACCCTGATTGGCGGTGCAGGTGATGACGAACTGCGTGTTGAGGGAGCCTCAAATTATTTCTTGACCAATAATCAGCTGTTTGTCGGTAATTTAGCTCACCAATTTTCTGAGGTTGAGAATGTCAGGCTTACTGGTACTTCGGGTAATGACACAATTAATGCGTCTCAGGCTCTGTTGACAGGGCGAACTTTTCTCTTTGGTGATGCAGGTAATGACACTATCATAGGTAGCCGTGGTCTTGATCAAATCAACGGTGGTGATGGGAATGACAGCATAGTAGGAGGAGCGGGATTTAACTTCCTGCGTGGCAATAATGGCAATGACACCCTTATAGGGGGAAATGACAACAATAATTTTAATGGTGGACAAGGAAATGACTTTATCCAAGGTGGAAGCGGGAGAGATAGTTTTTCCGATAGTGCCTTTGATGGAGCAGGTGATGACCAATACATCGGGGGAGCAGGTGAAGACTTCCTATTCATACAGGGCGACAATAACTTTGAGCTTTTCTCATTTGCAAATGACCCAAATAAAAGCCAACTCAAAGGTGGTAAGTTTGGCCCTGGAGCCAATCTCGATGATTCAGCCACAGGAACTGATACCCTCCAAGGTATTGAAAACGTCGAAATCCAAGGAGGAGATAGCAGCAATCGCATAGATGCCAGTCGTGCCAGCCAAAATGTCAGCGTAATTCTTAATGGTCGCGATGGCAGCGATATTCTGCTAGCCGGTAGCGGTAACGATGTATTATTTGGCGGATTAGGCAACGATCGCGTTGAGGGAAATGCAGGTAACGATCGCCTAAATGGTGACTCTGGCAATGATATTCTGTCGGGAGGTAAGGGTAATGATACCCTCAGTGGTGGTGGTAATTTTAATAGCGGAGAGATAGATGTTTTAACAGGAGGAGTTTTATTTCAAGGGGTTCAATCTGTTGATACGTTCAGCTTACGTGACTCCTATCGGCAAGCTGGTCATGCTGTAATCACAGATTTCTCTCTAACAGATGGGGACAAGATCACTCTTAGCGGTTCTGCTAGCGATTACACATTTGTACAGCAAAACTTCAATACTAATAATAGTATTGGTAGTGGTATTTTTTCAAATGACTCATCTATCTTAGATACGGTCATCTTCTTCGGTTCGCCAATTTTCGGTGATGTGATTGCTGTCGCTGAGGATGTCAGCTTAAGTGCTATCACTCCTGGTATCACATTTACTGTCTAACACTTTCAGTATCAACCTGTTTAGAGACGCAAAACTATGCGTCTCTAAACGCACAAAATCGATTTGTTTCATCAAAGATTTATGTTTGACTATTCAAGGGCTGCTTGATCACCAAAGGCTCAATATATGCTTGGAGAGTATCTTTAATTTTAGAAGGCTGACGAACTGGAGCGATCGCAGAATAATCCGGTTTTACTGTCCAGTCGTAATGGCGAAGTAGTGTGGAAAGCACAATTTTCATTTCCATTTGGGCAAATTCCATACCTAAACAACTGTGCGAACCATGACCAAAACCCACTAATGCTAAGGGATGTTTCTTATCTTCTTCACGAGGTGGTGCAAAGCGATCGGGGTCGAAGCGATCGGGTTCGGTGTACAGTTCTGGTAAACGGTGAGTCAGCATCGGCGAAATAGTCACAAACCAACCTGCTGGGATGCGATAGCCTCCATACTCAATATCCTTGAGGACACCACGATTATAGGCATACACTGGCGGATAGAGTCTTTCTGCTTCTTTTAGTACGTTAGTTAAATCTGGAAGTTGTTTGAGATGAGACAGGCTAAGGGGATTATTTCCCACAACTGCTAATTGTTCTTGGCGCAGCCGCTCTCGCCATTCTGGGTGATTACCTAATTCAAATATTACCCAAGTCAGTAATGAGGCTGTTGTCTAATGTCCAGCAAATAGCAATAGTAATGCTTCGTTGATTACCTGTGTTTCGCTCAACTTATTGCCGTCTTCATCAACAGCCGCTAGCAGCAATCCCAAAACATCTTTTGATTCTTCTAAGTTACCCTGCTCGATACGCTGGGCGATCGCTTCACGCAAGAAAGCCACTAATTTACCCCTAGCATTTTGACCGCGACCATATAAAGTAAAGGGGACATTCCATTTAAATATCGCCATACTGCTATCTAACAGTTGTGTAAACCACTGACTGGTTTGCTCAACTTCACTTTTGTTCTGACTTCCCAAAAATAGGCGAGTCGCAACCATCAGGGTAAGCTGACGGAAACTAGAATTTAAGGAAATCGTTCCCCGTTCTCCCCAATTTTCGAGGAAGTCTTGCACAATATTTTGAATGGTATCGAAGTATGTAGCGATCGCTTTTCCGTGAAATGCTGGATACATCAAGCGACGAGTTAGGCGATGTTCTTCCCCATCTTGTAATAAAATATTATTGCCAAATGTCGATTCTAGGAAATACCACCCTATCCGCGACGACATATTTTCCGCCTGTTCCACCAGTACCAACCGATTAGCACTAGGGCCAATTAAATAAGCACGTTTACGCCCCATAACGCTCGTCTTAAAAACTGACCCATACTGCTGGAATCGTCGCCATAAATACAACTCTGAATCCCTAAATATTTCCAAAGTCTCCCCCAAAATGGGTAAGCCATAGCTACCAGGAATTTCTTCGGCGGATTTTAGCTGCTGCATATTTAAGTACCTCTAGCAGGAATTAGCTACAGTATCTACTTAATTCTAAAACTTAGTTAGGCTTTGCAAATCTAAATTACCAATCACGGTAAAGTTTTTCTGCGTAGAACATAATCTCTTCATTTGGCAATCTAATTTTCGGTTTTTGCCGAGGATACAAAGTTTCAACTGCACCTGTATCCTGTTGAATGACTGTAGCTGCTACTTGTAAAACTGAGTTTTTAAACAGAAATTTCATCAAAGGATTGACGACTTTGGCATACATCAAAATGAAAGTTTTGGTGATTTTATCTGTTTCAGGGTAGAGAATATGAATTTGAGCAATATCACCAATCGGCGTTTTAGCAAAAAAAGCTGTAGTTGAAGGAAATGCGTATTCTAGTGTGTTAGAAAGTCTTTTAGGAAAGATTCCCAAAACAGGATTTTTGATAATTTCTCCTAGCGTGTTGTTGGCTCTAATCAGTTCTTGTTTAACTGTGGCATAATATCCTTTTTCTTCAAAAGCACTGACATTACAAGTTGTAATTTTAAATAGTTCTTTATGAGTACCATTTTGGTGATTATAGTCATAGTTAACCATCAGGTTAGTCAAAAACTCACCCTGAATACTTTTATCCCCAGTTACTCCCAGAAACTCGTATTCATCGACAATTTTTTGATGCAAATCTGGAATTGGTAATCTTGGCTCAAATCCAGCATAAGTCCAGATACAATCATTGCTAATAATTAGCTTTAATGTTTTGATAATTGGCTGAGTGTCTTTTTTATCTCCTTGCTGTAGTCTACCTTGTCCATCAAATTCTAGTGCATGAAAAGGGCAAGTAATAGTATCTCTTTCTTGGCAAACCCAGCCGTCTGATAATGGAGCCTGTATGTGTGGACAGATATTATCAAGGGCAAAAACTTCGCCTTTTTGGTTTTGCCAAATGACATAATCCTGTCCATTTAAAGTTATTTTATTGGGTTTATTGACTCCTAATGTAGATTTGTGCGCGATTAGCCAAGGCGCACCTGGTAAAATTGCTTCCATTTTTCCTCCAAAATATTGATAATTTCTTGAAAAATCGCTAGATGAGTTAGTAAAACGTCACGCAATATTAAAACTTGGTGTTGCCTGTCCTACATCACTTTTTTGAATATAAATTGTGATATAAAGTCTTGTCTGCAATGGACGAACTAATACAACCGCGCATTTGCTCGGCTAATGGCTACTGCATTGCTAAATCATGCAATTAACTAACTAATTTTTTAGTTAGTACTAACTTAATAAATTTCATCTTCTGTGTCAACTACTAACGAATTTTTTAGTTAATATGTTTTCGTTATGATGATGGAGCAACGTGGGTCGTTCAACGCAGTCAAAATTCTCAGCTAAAAAGCCGCGTCAGGTGCGCGATGCAGAAGCGACGAAAAAGCAGATTCTCGATGCAGCGGAAGCAGAGTTTGCTAGAAATGGACTTAGTGGGGCGCGGACAGGAGCGATCGCTAGAGGTTCAGGTGTCACCACAGCGATGATTTACTACTACTTCCAGAGCAAGGAAGGACTATATGAAGCTGTTCTGCAACGTCCGGCGGTGGAGATGCACGAAGGGTTTAAGCAGCTAAATTTGGATCAGTTCCCACCAGAGGAGGCGTTGAAGGTGCTTGTCAAAGAAGCGATCGCTTACGAAGCTGCTCACCCACACAGAGGGATGCTTTGGTTTCAAGAAGCCAACCAAAATCAGGGAAAGTATTTTAAACAGGCAAATTGGCAAGAAAATTTTAGCTATCTGATCAAGATTTTAGAACGGGGAATGGCTGAAGGTTGTTTCCGTCAGATCGATCCATTTCTCACAACTCTGCATATTATTGGGGTTTGTAATTTATATTTCAACGCTTACGAAAACATCAAGCATACTAGACCTGATTTGCAACTACTGAGTCCAGAAATGATTGATCAGCATAGTCAAGCAGCAGTTAATTTTATTTTGGCTGGGGTGCGACGTAGTGAGGATTAGGGATTGAATATTGGGAAACTGCGATCGCTTAACTCAAAATCTGTGCCAAATCCAGTATAAATCCAGGCAATACATCTTCACCTGATAAGCTGGTAGGCGATCGCAAAACCTCAACTTCCTGTCCTGGGTGGTAAATTTCTACCTGTTGGTTCTGCGGATCAATCAGCCAACCTAAACGCACACCATTCTCAATGTACTCCTGCATTTTTTGTTGCACAGTTTTTAAGCTGTCTGAAGCAGAGCGTAACTCTACCGCAAAATCGGGAGCAAGCGGTAGGAATTTAGCAGGGTCGGGATTTAGGGCTTCTAATCGCTCCCGGCTCACCCAAGACGCATCGGGAGAGCGGTTTGCACCATTGGGGAGTTTGAAACCTGTAGAAGAATCAAAAGATAGTCCTGTACCATCAGCGTCAGTCCAATTACCTAAACGCTGTGTCAGTCTACTATTACGATTTCCGCTTTCCCATCCAGTTGGTGGCATGATAATTAATTCTCCCTCTGCCGTGCGCTCAAGTCGCAAATCTCGATTATTTTGACACAGTTGGAAGAACTGCTCATCTGTTAGTTCAATGGTGGGGCTGAGGTTTAGAATCAGGGCAGTCATAGTTGCCTCTCAATCTTGCTAACTGTAGCGTAGCATTTGGTTGACCATCTATCTAGATGAGCTTCTACCTTAGTATACAAATTAGAGTAAAATCAAGTTTTATCAATTACTGCAAGTTGTGCAGATAATTCATCTTCTTCAAAGGCATCTGAGTACAATCTTTTATTAAATATCTGAATTAAATTTTGTACTGAAATTTCCTTAATACGAATACCATCAACATCATATAATTCTCTAGTACTCTCTTGAGTAATTATCCAAACTTGACGATTTTTACCCTGAATTTGGAGTGTTTTTTTCCTTCCTCCACCATCTGTTAGTCTGACATCAATTGTCATCTGAGAATTTTTTAATTTATTTACATAGTTTTCAATATGCTCTTTTTTGTGTTCATCAAAATTTCTTCTCAGCGTACAATCATACATTACTGCAAGGCTTCCAATTATAAAGAAACCATCCGCTCTACCAGCTTGATTTTTTTATCGTATTGATACAAGTTATGTATACCGAGAAGTCTGAGAACCATAAAGACATAATCCTCAAACTCTGCTGAATCTGATTGGGCAAATTCCATGCCTAAACAACTATGCGAACCATGACCAAAACCCACTAATGCTAAGGGATGTTTCTTGTCTTCTTTACGAGGTGGTGCAAAGCGATCGGGGTCGAAGCGAGAATTTTTGCAATGATTATACTTGATACACATATCTGGGTTTGGTGGGTTGACGATAACGAGCGATTAACTAAAAAACATTGGCAATATATAGGAGAATATCAATCTCAGGGTTGAGGAGTAAGTATTGTTTCTTGTTAGGAGGTTGTCAAATTAGTCGAAAAAAATCGACTGGTTTTTTCTTGTTCAGTTAATGAATGGCTAGAAGTTCAACTAAGTTACCCACTGACCAGATATTTGATGTGTCTTCTCATAGTTCACATATAATTCACGAAAAGTACAGAAAGAATACTGTTGAATGTCAAACATGGTACTAGATAATATTAATACGTTAAGTCAACAGTATTACTAATGAGTAACAATAATAAAAAAAATCCAGCAGAAGCAGCCTGTTATGCAGCAGGTGTGGGTGTTGCAGCGACATTAAGAGGCATGGGTTCAGCCGTAGGTGGTACATCTGTAGCTATTGTTGCTGCTCCTGTGATAGCCGCAGGTACAGTTGTAGAATTAGTAGCTTATGGGTTGAAAAAAATCTTCGATTAGTAAGTATTCAACAGTAGCAAAAATAAAACCGCCTATAAGCTGAGGGCGGTTTTATTTTTGCTATTATCACAGTTTAATCTGTTGTGTTTTTCGTCTGGTAAACGAATAGTTAAAGTAGTTATTTTTGTTTAAATCCTAATAATTTATTCATATTTTAAAATTGAGAAGTTAGGAAATAAAAATTCCAAATCTTTGAAATCTTTAATTACGAATTCCGCACAGTGTTACTAGCCTTCAACTTCGGATAAGCAATCCGTTTGTGATGAAATTGCTGCCAAACATCCACAAATATCTGGGCAATTTGTGACATCTCTTCCCGTTTTAATCCGGAATCAACGAGTTGATTGTCTTGCCATTTCGCACGCAGAATATTATTCAGCATTGTTAAAGCTTGTTCGGTGGAGACATCTTTAAGCGATCGCTTCTCTCCCACACGCTTACCCGAACTTGATGCTTGCAGCGATCGCAGCGCTGCTTCGCAAGAGTCCGCTAACATCACAATTCCGGTTTCCCGCGATTGGGGAATCGGGCCATCGTAGCGAAAATCTGCGTCGTCTACTGTTAAACTTGGATCTGACTGAGCCATTTGCTGGGCTTGGTGATGGAAATAGGCAATTACCATCGTTCCCTGATGCTCTGGAATAAAAGCTTGAATCGCTGTCGGCAAAAGGTGTTTACGCGCCATCACTAACCCTTCTGTTACGTGCTTTTTGATAATCTCTGCACTCTTCCAAGGGTCTTTAATCTCTGTATCATGTTTATTCGGCCCCCCCATTTGATTTTCAATAAATCCAAGTGGGTCGTGCATTTTGCCAATATCATGATATAATGTCCCAGCCCTAACTAGTTCAACATTGCATCCTAGTTCTTTGGCAGCAGCTTCGGCAAGGGTAGCTACAAATAACGTGTGTTGAAAAGTTCCAGGAGTCTCTGTAGCGAGTCGTTTTAATAAAGGGCGGTTCGGGTTCGCTAACTCTGCTAAACGGATGGGAGTGACCAAATCGAAAACTTTTTCGAGATAAGGACTCAACCCTAAAGCTACAACACTCCAGCCTAAACCAGATAAAGCAAAAAAGCCGGCTTCTCGGAGGACGAGATACCAGGTTGAACCAAATGCTTGACCAATTAAGATTTTAACAACCAGGTAAATACCGCCCTGAGTTAAAGCGATCGCAACCCCTAATAATGCCAATTCTTCCCGCGATCGCAATCGTTGCGCGATGTAACTACCTAATATTGCCCCACCAGCACCAGCTAAAAGCGCAGCTTTGCTCATATCCAAGGTAACAGCTAATATCGGCAACAGCAGTCCAATAACTGTTAACCCCAAAGTCGGCCCGTAGAAGCTTCCCAACAATAAACCAAGGGCGCTCCAAGTGGTGTAAGGCAATCCCATTGTCACCAATCCTGGCACACTCAGAGTTAGCAATAACACCAATAGGCGATCGCGTTGTCGTAATTCATAATCAACATGGCGTTCTACCCAGACAAAAATGCCAATGGCGATCGCTATCACCCCTCCTAACTTCAACAACCCCCGCCATTTTACTTCTCGGCGAACCAGGTGATAATGCTCCAGCACCTCTAAGTCCCATGCAGTAATCTGCTCTCCTCTTTTGACAATTACCTCACCATGCCGCACCTTCACCATCACAGGTGGCACTCCAGCAGCAGCCTTTTGAGCATTTTCTCTCGTTTCTTCTTCATCTTTTTGCAGATTCGGCTTGAGTACAGCGAGCAACAGGTTCTTTGCCAAAGGTTCGGCGGATTCTGGTACAAAGGATTGCAATTGCAAACTCACCGCATCCTGTAAGATATTTTTTGGCAGTCCCTGTGGGATGCCTTGGGTGAGAATCCGCTCTGCACTCTGATGGATTCCCATTTGTGTTTTTTCCCACTCCACATCTGACAAATCCAAAAGGAATGATTCTTCGTATACTGCTTCTGGGGTAACAGTCTCTAACTGTAAAAGTTTGGTAGTCGCTTCGGTGTATCTTTTGCGTGTTTGGGAAATTTGGGCAATCAGTAAAGACAAGTTTTTCTCAGAAGTTGTGACGCGGTAAGATTCTAGTTCTGCAACTGCTTGAGTAAAATCAGTACTTTGAGAAAAATCAACTGGCTCTGTTTTCTGTGGTGTTGTGCGCGGTTGGCGTTCCTGATTGGATGCAGCTATAGATGATGAACGGGATGAGGCGGTTTGTCCTGTTCCTTTCTTTTGCTGATTTTTACTATTTTCTACGGCTAATAGCAGTGCTTGCCATTCTGAGTCATTACAAGAGCGGAGATAACGCTGGGTAGAGATGGGCAAAACTACAGAATCAAAAAAAGGAAAAGCTCCAGCAACAGCGCGAATTTCGTTACCATCATCTAGAAGTTGTTGCAAATTTTCGTTGATTTGTTCGTTCATTCGCGCATCTAGCATCAACACTTGTAAGGAGCTTCCACTGACGGCTTTGCGCTCGGCTTCTGTTTTTTTCTGATCTTCGATTTTAGCTGTATAAGGCGCTGTAATGGTTTGGGGTGCGGGATGTCCTAGTTGCAGTTGAGTTTGGTTGTATAATTTTTGCCCAATAACGCCTGTAAGGGATAATACAGCGATCGCTAAAATTCCCAAAGAGCGGTGTTCATGCACCCAATCTAAACAGACCGAATAAATACTACTCTTAGTTGTTACCGATTTTGCCTTTGACTGGAGCGCTCTTTCTTGTTTTCGACGAGTGCTTTTGTCATTGCTTTTGGATAAAAATAAGATTACATTCTTCAGGAAAGTTGCTAAAAGTTCCTTTCTATCGCTTTTACTTTTGGGACTTCTCATTAACTTTCCTTTACGGCGTAGTCCTTTGTACTGTCGCCGCCAGTGAGTCAATTGCTGGGTTAAGAACTGCAAAAATTCCTGCATTTTCATTATCTCTGCCTGCAATTGCCTACTTTGATAGCTCAAAAAAAAGACAATCATCAGGGAAATTTCATCTGCTACTGTTGCAACTACAGTGACGGAGGCTAATTAAAGCTAATTTGTCACAATAGCTACTGACAGAATCTGTCTGAGGTTTGCTGAAAAGTTCTAGTATATAAGACTAGTACACTGTAGCAATGGGCAAAAGCCCCTTGTCTAGTTAATTGAGACGGTAGCTGGATTTAATTCAAGCTTGTCTTATTATGTTTTAAGCTGTTGTGCCTTTAATTTGCACTAATATTTTTTCAATATGATTGTGGGGTGGGCCGAAAAGCCCGCCTTGATAGTGCAAGTTGTATACGTAACAGCTTATCAAGCTAATTTTGAGAGTTTAGTACCCGCACCATTTTTCGCTGGAAATAAAATTAACGCGATCGAATAACGCGGGGAGCTGCGTAAACTGAAAGCAAAGCCTCCTCACATCCCTGTGTTAACTCTCTGGGATTTAGGTCAATATCATACACTCCTGACCACACCGCCACAAATACATCGGTCAATTTTAACATTTGGGAAAAGCTAGTTAATCCCCATACAGGAGAATTCCTTTGCAAGAGCAAGACTTGCCAATTGACAGGAATTCCGCTTATACCGTTATATGCTCCTGATAAAGCACCAGTAATTGCTCCTGTAGCCTGTGAGTTTAGAGATGTAGCATCTTGCGCTTTAGAATTTCTATTGTGAGTAGCCTGCAAAACCGCAAGGCGAAAGTCTTCTAAGGTACTCAAAAAGGAGTAAAATGCCATAGCAATAGTGTTACTGAGTTTTTCTTCCCTAACAAACTCAGCTTGCGCCCTTGACAATCCTGCCCCTTGCCCTAATAAGTTCTGGACTTTTAATAATTTTTTTGGTATGGATGTCGGTGTTTCACCAAGAAAAGAAATTGTTTGTGGGATGAGGGTTAGAGGATCGAGTTTTTCAGTTAGGGCAAGAGATATCGCATAAGCTACCGCGAGTGTTCCATCCCTTACTACTGGGTCATCTTCCCAGATTTTAAGTACACGCAGCAAGTTTTGTCGCAGCTTAATCGGATTTTCGTGAAAAAAAAGTGCTATTGGTAGTGTGGCAATAATTATTTTTATCGATATATCATCAGCTGCTGCTAAATGAAGAGATTCTTGCTGCTGACGCGCTATCCAATCATCTAAATCTAATTTACCTAAGTTAATTAAACTCTCAGTACCCAGAATCGCCATTCTGCCTAAATCTAGGTAACTATGAGACTGGATTTTACCATCAGATGTTAAACTTCCCCCGATAAATGCTCCGAGAAAAGTACCTCTAAATCGACTTATAGGAGAGTAACGCATAGAATTTTGGATTTTGGGTTGCACCTTTGGTGCGCTTCTAGCGTAACTTAGATTTGGGATTGAATAATTTAATCCAAAATCCAAAATATCAAATCTAGAATTGAGTTATTTTTAATCTTTTCTCAAATGATTTACCAAAGCTTGTAAGCCCAACAAGTAACTTTGAACGCCAAAACCACTTATTTGCCCGATCGCAACTGGGGCGATGTACGAATGATGACGAAAATCTTCCCGGCGGTAAATATTACTCAGATGTACTTCGACTGTGGGCAAGTTAACAGCCGCGATCGCATCTCGCAATGCCACACTTGTGTGAGTATATGCTCCGGCATTAATCAAAATTCCTTGATGTTGTCCTAATGCCTCATGAATAGTATCTACTAAGATTCCTTCATGATTTGACTGCAAGGGAAAAACTTTCGCCTGTAACTTGAATCCTTCTTCTTCTAACAGGCGGTTAATTTCAGCTAGTGTCAACGAACCATAAATTCCTGGTTCTCGCTGTCCTAGCAAATTCAAGTTTGGCCCATGCAGTGCCAGAATGCTTAAGGGTTGTGATGTCGAGTTCAGCACTTTGGCTCTAGTGGCGACGACGCGAGCGATCGTTCACAGGAATCGGAATCAGTTCCGGTTCCGGTTCAGCCTCTGGCCCTAACAGGCTCTCAATCAGCCTGCGTGCTAATTCCTTAAGCTTTTCCAGCACCTTTTCTATATAGTCCATGAACTGAATGCTCCTGAGATACTACCTCAAATTTTGATTAACAGGTACGCAGAAAATGGCACATTGTCGTACCTCTGGCTTCCAACCGGGCACAGACACAATCCCGTTTTTGGGACATAAGCCACTTCTAAAATTTGGCGTTGTGTTCTCCCTTACTTTTTAGAGTATCACACTTGCAACCTAGAGAACTGCATCCTATCAAGGATAAATATCAAGGGTCAAGAGTTTAAAGATCGGACTTTGGACTCTTGACTACGAATTTTAGATTTACGATAGCGTACCCTTAGCGTTAGCGAGTCATCGAGCGTCCGTAGGAGCGTCTTTTAGATTTTAGATTTATTTACTTACAAGGGGGAGCCACTAGGGTGGACAGGTTCCCCGGAATAAAGCAAGTGGCCTCGGGGCATGAACCCCAAAATTAATTCTTTTAATCCAAAATCCAAGTTACGCCGGAAGGGCACCAAAGGTGTTACCCAAAATCTAAAATTAGTTGACTTGAAGTTAGCCTTCTGTAACTTTCTTTTTCGCAGCCGTCGTTGACTTAGCAGTTGACTTAGCAGTTGACTTAGATTTAGAAGTCGTTGATTTAGTCGTTTTGCGAGTCGATTTCGTTGTCGATGCCTTAGCTGCCAATAAGTTAAGCGCCTCAGTCAGAGTTATATCTTCTACAGTTTGACCTTCTGGGATACTCACATTAGTTTTGCCATGCTTGATGTAAGGACCATAAGGGCCATCGTAGATGTTAATTGTTTCCCCGTCCTCTGGATGTGGGCCTAATTCGCGTAAGGCTGCCTTGGACTTGCTGTTGGTGGAACTACGTCCCTTTTTGGGTTCTGACAATAGTTCTAATGCACGTTCTAGACTAATTGTCAACACATTGTCAGCAGCTTTAAGGGAACGGTAATCTTTCCCTTCCTTACCCTGGTCATGAACCACATAAGGGCCAAAGCGTCCCAAACTTGCTTGGATTTTGCTGCCTGTGACTGGGTGAACTCCCAATGTCCGGGGTAGTGCCAACAGACCAACAGCCATTTCCAGGGTAACGGTTTCTGGGGTGACACCCTTGAGTAGAGAAGCTTGTTTCGGTTTGGGGTTTTCGTCGGTTTTATCGCCCAATTGAACATAAGGCCCATAAGCACCGATTTTCACATAAATCGGTTCACCAGTTTCGGGATGCCGACCTACCTGGTCAGGGCCTGTGGTTTTTTGCCGCAGCAATACTTCTACCTGTTTGGGGTCGAGGTCTGCTGGTGTCAAGTCTTTGGGAATTGAGGCGGTGATTACCCCCTCACCATTTGTAACTTCAATGTATGGGCCATATTTACCAATACGGACTTTGGCATCTAGATTCTCTAGTTCTACAGTCCTAGCTTTGGTGGCATCAATTTGACTTTCCCGTTCTTTTACCAGGGTTTCTAGCCCTTTTTCTCCCAGATAAAATTTCTGCAAGTAGGGCAGCCATTTTGCTTCACCTGTGGCGATGTCATCAAGGGTTTGCTCCATCTTTGAGGTAAAACTGGGATCAACGATGTCTGGGAAATGTTTTTCCAGCAAATCGGTGACGGCAAAAGCTGTGAAGGTAGGAATGAGAGCGTTACTCACCAAATGGGCATAACCTTTGTCAATGATTGTGCCAATGATGCTGGCGTAGGTACTGGGACGACCGATACCTTCACTTTCTAAGGTTTTCACTAAAGAAGCTTCGGTGTATCTAGCTGGCGGTTGAGTTTCGTGGCCAACTGCTTCTAAATCTGTACAATTGGGATGATCTCCCACTTTCAGATTGGGCAAAATTACTTCCTGGTCTTCCAGTGCTGCTTCTGGGTCATCTGAACCTTCGACGTAAGCACGTAAATATCCAGGAAATTCAATCCGTTTGCCAGAAGAACGGAATCCAGCATCCTCAACTTGCAATTGCACGCTAATTTGAGTTTGGCGGGAATCAGCCATTTGACAGGCGACAGTCCGCTTCCAAATTAAATCGTAAACGGCAAGTTCTCGACCGCCTAAACCAGTTTCTTGGGGAGTGCGAAAAGTGCTGCCGGCTGGACGAATTGCTTCGTGCGCCTCTTGTGCGCCTTTGGATTTGGTGGTGTATTGCCGGGGTTGGGGACTGAGGTATTGTTGACCGTAAAGCTTTTCTACAGAACTCCGAGCAGCTGCGATCGCTTGATCTGACAAATGCACCGAATCTGTCCGCATATAGGTAATATACCCTTGTTCGTACAAATTCTGAGCAACCCGCATCGTGTCGCGGGCTGAGAGGCGCAGTTTGCGGTTAGATTCTTGTTGCAACGTCGAGGTGGTAAACGGTGGCGACGGTTTGCGCGTCACTGGGCGTTCCTCGATGTCGGTAACACTCCAGGTTTTCCCTGTTAGGCGTTCCTTGAGGGCTACGGCTTGGTCTTCGTTGAGCAACAAGACATTACGACCTGCGATAATTTCTCCAGTCGCTGCGTCAAAATCGCTGCCGTTAGCAATTTTGGTTCCTGCCAATGTTACCAACAGGGCACCAAAGGGGGTTTTTTCCTTTGACAAACTGGCTTTCAAATCCCAGTATGTACCCTCATGGAAAGCGCGGCGTTGGCGTTCCCTAGTGACTAAAAGCCGCACAGCTACAGATTGCACCCGCCCAGCAGATAATCCCCAGGCGATTTTCTTCCATAGCAGGGGAGATAGGGTATAACCCACGAGTCGATCTAAAATCCGCCGCGTTTCTTGAGCGCGAACCAACTGCTCATCGATATTGCGGCAGTTTTTTAGAGCTTTTTTGATCGCCTCTTGGGTGATTTCGTGAAACACCATTCGCTTAGTCGGAACTTTTGGCTTCAGCAATTGGTATAAATGCCAACTAATGCTTTCACCTTCCCGGTCTTCGTCTGTTGCCAGAATCAGTTCATCTACATCTTTAAGGGCTTCTTTAAGCTGGGTGACAATTTTCTTTTTGTCTTTCGGGACAACATATACCGGTTCAAAGTCGGCGTCCACATTTACCCCTAGCTGCGCCCATGTTTCCCCCTTGACGGCAGCAGGAATTTCACTAGCCGACTGAGGTAAGTCACGCACATGACCCATAGACGCTTCCACCCGATAGCCTGCTGGCAAGTAGTTGCGAATGGTACGAGCTTTGGTTGGAGATTCGACGATGACGAGAGTTGACATGGAAATTTCAATAAAAAGAATAGCTACTAAGCTAAACAGTCAAATTGAGGTAATTTTTGCAAATTGTCAAGATAAAAGGTCGCGCTTAGGGCGGTGATTTAATCCTCACATAAACTGTCTGCTTGGGAGAAAATCCCCTGAACTTGTGGCCCAGTCTGTCCCAAAGGATAGAGAAGGCTACGCTGGGTGTGAATTTCCAGCTATTTCAATCTTTAACTTATCTAACGCATAATTGGCGACTACAGTTTTAAAATTTGGGGAATGGGGAGTGGGGAATGGGGAAGGAAGGGAAAAATAACTATTTTATTGACCAATGCCCAATTCCCACTTTCATATAGCTTGTGCCAAAATTAAACCAAATTTGAGAGTAAAAGCGAAGTAGGGTTTGTATCCATGTCAGGAAAGCAAAACTATGAAACCAATTCGTCAAGGTGATGTAATTTTACTGCCTGTGCAGCAAATTGAAGGACAAAAAATACCTCACTTAACTTTGGCAGAAGGCGAAGTTACGGGTCATAAGCATCGCATTACTGAGGGAAACGCCGAATTATACGAAAAAGATAGCACACTCTACTTGCGTGTTTTCTCAGAGTCGGCATTGCTAGCTCATGAAGAGCATAAAGCTATTTCTATTCCCCAAGGTGACTGGATGGTGAAAATTCAACGGGAATACGAGCCTGAAGGTTGGCGTTATGTCGCTGATTGAAAATTTAACGCCTGAGCAAGAGGCTTTGATTCCAGTTTATCGGGAAAAGTGGCAGAAAATTGCGCTTTCGACCGAACGGATTGATCGTGAAAAAGCTGCGGAAGTTGTCAAAGCTGCATATACAGCTATCAATAAACAAGATCCGGAAATTATTTTTTGTGAAAGTCCTTATGCTGGTTTAAAAATTATTTATCAAAAGCTACCTAACTTAAGTTTTAATAATCTAGAATTTCTAAGTTTAAATGATAAGGTTTGCGGCTATATTACGGCAAGTTTAACTAATAAATATAGAGAATTTTCACATCAAATAAATACGCAGATTTTTGAAAAATTAACTGTTGTTGAACCAAGTTTCAGTCCACGAGAATATGTATTAGAAGATAAATTCCCAAATCAGCCTAAATTCAATATATATTTAGGAGATCGTCTCTGGTTAAATTTACAAAATTTGGCGAATCGTTGTTGTCATGTGGATTTTTACGTTTCTGTATTAAATTATTATTACAGTAAAAAAAGATGGGAAACTTTACAGTCTTTATCAAGGTTTTGTGGTTGGCTTTCTCCATTTGAAAAATTTTGTATAATATGCGATCGCCCCCTTCACCTACGCTTCGACAATGAAAATCGCCCCCACGCTGAAGGCGAACCCGCCATTGAATTTATTGATGGATATAGCCTCTACTCCTACCACGGTGTAACCTTACCTGAAAAATACGGTAAGATTTACCCGCACCAATGGCAATCTCAATGGCTTTTAACAGAGTATAATGCCGAACTACGCCGAGTATTAATTCAAGGTATTGGTTACGCCCGAATTTGCCAAGAATTACAAGCTATTGAATTAGATACTTGGCAAGAATACACTCTATTAAAAATTGATGCTGATGTTGATGAAGAATCAATTCATTTATTAAAAATGACTTGTCCTAGCACAAGCTTTATTCACGCCTTGCGAGTTCCACCAAATATAAACTCAGCGCGTGAAGCAATTAGCTGGGTGAATTGGGGTGTAGACCCAGAGGAATTTGGTGTGCAAACATAACTTACTTAACTGTATTAGGTTTTATTTTTGAGATTGCACAAAAAAGACGCAAAAGATAAATTTACGTCTTTTTTGGGAATCTTTAAAATTAGAAACTAAATGTGGTTCTCAGTGCGCCAATCACAACATCATCGTTGTTATTGTTATGATCAGGGGATGTTAGCCAGATGACTCCTGGCGTAATGGTGATATTGTCACTCAGCTTATACTGGTAGAACGCCTCAAGATGATAGGATGTATCGGGATCTGTATCTAATCCTGCGATATTAGAACTTGTTAATCTAGGTTCCACACCGGCAATAATACCAGCTAAACTTCCTTCTTTACCGAGGTCAGGGAAGCCGAGGGTAACGGCATAGTTCCAAATATCAACTTCTCCACGATCGCCATTTAATGTGCGGCTGTTGGTGTATCCAGCCCAACCACCCAAGACTATCTTATCGGTGATGCCGATGGATGCTTGGACACCATAAGAATTACTGGAAAATCGGGTGCCATTGTCATCTAAATCCAAGGGCGCGAGAGTTGCTGCATTGCTACCTGTAAGTAGTGGTTGGTTGTAAGAATTAATGTAAGTTAAACCAATAGTAATGCGATCGCTTGGTTTAACTGTCAACTGTGCCAACGCACCGTAAGATCCATTAAACAAACCATTATTGGGTGTAGGGTCATTAGCTGTACCACTCAAATACCCTAAACTCAGTGCCAATTTATCACTGAACTCGTGCGTTACTCCCAACCCCGCACCATTCATTTGGCCATAAATGGGGTTGCGTGTACCAAAGGTGGATAAAGCACCAAAAGCACCATCACCATCAAAGAGATTAACAGTACTGGTAATATCATCTGCTGCACCTGCGTTAGCGATCGCAACAACCTCTGTTTTTTCGCCCAACGGAAATCTGTAGAACAGTGCGTCTATAGCAGCATCAGTAGTACCATCCTCACCAGCAAAAAATAAATTGCCTTCTGGTGTACCAATGTCAGGGGTAAGAATATTATTAACCTGGATTCTGGTAAACAACGTATCTTTCCCAGTAAAACTGGTCACAAGTTCTATTCGCGCTCGTGCCCCTAAAGTTGTATTTTTATCTGTAATTTCTGCACCGTTAACTGTATTTCCTGACAAAACATCGCTAACGACAGCAACAACTTGTCCTTGCAGTTTGGTTGTGGTTGAAAACTGATTCGCCTCTAATTCAGCAGTTTTAGCTTCTACTGCATCTACACGACCTCGGAGTGTCGCCAGTTCTGCTGAAAAATCTGCTTGCAGCTTTTGTAATGTTGCTAAATCTTGTTTGTTAACTAAATCGCCTGTGGCTGTAGCGATAAGTTCGTTAACGCGATCGAGACAAGCATTTAAACCAGCAGCAAACTCATATCGCGTTAATGCGCGATTACCGCGATAAGTACTATTTGGGTATCCTGCAATACAGCCATAGCGCTCAACCAACGACTGCAATGCTTGGAATGCCCAGTCAGTAGGTTGTACATCAGAAAATTGAGATACGGAAGTAACTTGCCCTGTTATCTGAGTGTTTGTGTCTGGACTAGCTAAAACTTGCGGTTTATTGATTTCAGACGTAGCGGATGTTTCACCTGCAAAAGCAGCAGTATTCACAAATAGCATTGCACAGCAGACTGCTGGACTAACTAGCAGATATTTACAGAAATTTTGCATTTTTCTCCTCACACTGATCTCCAATTCACACCCAAAGCACGTTTTTTTAACGTGTATTTCATGCAAATATTTGTCAGTAATATTATCAGAAATCGACAACCTTTTTAAGAAAAAAAGTCAAGAAATCCTAATTATTCAGGGAAAACTAAATTGCAGAGGACTGTACCATCTGACAAAGTTTTGTTGTTACTCATTACACAGGAAACTGAGAATGATATTATGTGTTGGGAATGAGAATGAGAATTATTATAGTCTAAAGTTTAGAATAAGTCTTATAGACTTCCATCCATTTTGAGGAGGAAAACACCGTGATAATCAATGGCAAAGGGCTGATCATAGGAAGACAAAGAAGCGGCATCTTGTCCATAATGACTCTACTAATGTTGTCGATGATTGCTGGCTGTAGCCAATCGAATCCGAATCAGGGAACAATACCTGAACAGTCACCGCAAGCACAGGTAGCTGTATCCACCCCAGTAGCGCAGTTAGGAAAAACTAAAGTAGTGACGACATTTTTGCCGATATATTTGTTTACTAAGGCAGTAGCTGGGAATGTGGCAGATGTAGAAATTTTAGTGCCGCCTGGTACGGAGGTACATGAATATCAAGCGACACCCGAAAATGTCAAAGCGATCGCAACTGCGAATGTGTTAGTAAAAAATGGTTTAGGTTTAGAGGAGTTTCTGAAAAATACTGTTAAAAATGCCGAAAATACCAAACTAGCCGAAATTGATGCAAGTATTGGTATTAAACCCTTAAATGAAATTTCACCTGTTGTAAAAACAGCGAAAGAAGACCACGAACACGCCCAAGGTAATCCTCATGTTTGGTTAGATCCAGTTTTGGCAAAACAACAGGTAACTAATATTCGGGATGGGTTAATTGCTGCTGACCCGGCAAATAAACCTACTTATGAGGCAAATGCTGCGGTTTATATTAAAGAATTAGAAAGTTTAAATAATGAATTTCAACAGACTTTACAAAAAACTCCTAGTTGTACCTTTATTACCTTTCATGATGCGTTTCCCTATTTGGCAAAACGCTATAATCTCAAGCAAATTGCTGTGGTGCAAATTCCCGAAGATCAACTTTCACCAACTGATGTACAAAATGCAGTCAATGCTGTTAAAAAGTACAAAGTTAAAGCTTTATTTAGTGAACCAGGAGTAGATAACAAACTCCTAAGTAGCCTCTCCAAAGACTTGAAATTAACTTTGCGTCCTCTGGATTCCCTAGAAACTGGTGAAACAAATCCACAGTATTATTTCAAGGCAATGAAAGCTAACTTACAAATCTTGGAGACCTCGTGTAAATAGGTTTGTCTTTTGTCATTTGTCCTTTGTAAAAACTAATGACCAATGATTAATGACCAATGACCAATGACTAATGACCAATGACCAATGACTAATGACTAATGACTAATGACCAATGACTAATGACTAATGACCAATGACTAATGACATTGCTATTTTAAAAGTAGAAGGATTAACTGTCTATCAAGGTAGTTATTTAGCTGTTCGAGACGTTTCCTTTGAATTATTGCCAGGAACAGATACAGCTATTGTTGGCCCCAATGGTGCTGGTAAAAGTACCTTAGTAAAAGCGGTTTTAGATTTGATACCTCGAAGTGCTGGTACGATTGAAATATTCGGTCGCCCAATCGCAAGGCTGGGGCGTTTGCGTCATTTGTTGGGCTATATGCCGCAAAATTTCATCTTTGACCGCAGCTTTCCTATTTCTGTTAGCGAATTGGTGGGACTGGGATGGGCAAAGGAAGGAAAAAAGGGAGATTTATTTTTCTCCAAGCTGTGGAAACAAGACAGAGAAAAATCGGCAGCAGTAGTAGAAGCTTTACGGCGAACCGATGCTTATCATTTACAGCATCAAGCTATTGGTACTCTTAGCGGTGGTCAACTCAAGCGGGTGTTGTTGGCTTATTGTTTAGTAATGCCTCGAAAACTGTTGGTACTTGATGAAGCCTTTGCTGGTGTTGATGTGCAAGGTTCAGCAGATTTTTACGCTTTGCTAAATGAATTAAAGCGAGAGGAGGGTTGGACGGTATTACAAGTTTCCCATGATATTGATATGGTAAATCGCCATTGCGATCGCGTGCTTTGCCTC
This sequence comes from Nostoc sp., assembly GCF_036917775.1. Taxonomy (GTDB): domain Bacteria; phylum Cyanobacteriota; class Cyanobacteriia; order Cyanobacteriales; family Nostocaceae; genus Nostoc. The sequence goes on along the minus strand of NZ_JBALEQ010000109.1, from coordinate 37,439 downwards.
AACCAAAGCATTGTTTGTACTGGTAAACCAGAAATTGCCCTTTCACCGCAAAACCTGTTAGCCACATACGGCCCAGGTTTTAGCCGTTACCAGCACCAACATTAAAGCTTATAAATATGGATTTCTTCAATGATTGTCAGATAGCTTGGCTTGCGATCGCCAGTAGTAATGACTTGGTAAGCTTGTTAACATTCCCCTTTATGCAGCGTGCGATCGTCGGTGCTGTGTTAATGGGAATACTTGGCGGGATGTTGGGTAGTTTTGTCACCTTGCGCCAGTTGTCCTTTTTCAGCCATGCCGTTGGTCATGCAGCATTAGTAGGTGTGGCGTTAGGTGTGCTGCTACAAATAAATCCGACTTGGATGCTGTTACCTTTTACCTTGGTTTTCGGGGTTATTGTCCTCTACTTCATCGACAAAACCGATTTAGGTAGCGATAGCGTCCTTAGCATAGTGCTATCTGGGGCATTAGCGATCGGTGTGATTCTCACTAGCTTGATTAAAGGATATCGCGGTAACTTGATGGCTGTGCTGTTCGGAGATATTCTAGCGATCGATACCACAGATTTGATTTTGACGCTGTTAGTACTTGTGGGAGGTAGCATATTTTTACTATCAACCTTGCGACAGCAAATTTTATTAACCCTTAACCCTGATGTCGCACAAGTCCAAGGCGTTCCCGTTCAATTGTACCGCTATGTATTTGTGGTTTTGCTTTCACTCGCCGTTGCCGTAGCAATTAAAGCTGTCGGCGTTTTGCTGGTGAACGCCTTTTTGGTTATTCCCGCCTCCACCGCCAAATTGATGAGTCACCACTTTAGCCGCTTTCTAGTCATATCGGTGATAGTTGGTTCCATCAGCAGCATTGCTGGCATCATTGTCTCTGGTATTTTCAACCTTGCTTCTGGCCCGAGTATTGTTCTTGTACAATTCCTGCTATTTGTAGCCGTTTTCATCTGGTTTAAGTTGAATTTGAAAGCTGCATAAATCTTTTTTCTCCAAAGGCTTGCTATATTTTGGGATGTTTGCTACATTTATTAATCGTGGCTCACAAAAGCCCCAGCCGGGATAGCTCAGTTGGTAGAGCAGAGGACTGAAAATCCTCGTGTCACCGGTTCAAGTCCGGTTCCTGGCATCATCAAAAAACCCTTGATATCTAACGATATCAAGGGTTTTTTGGTTTCTAATCCCTGAAAAATAGAGGATAAATATTCTAGTCTTTATGCCATTTTTGGACGTTTTTGGATACCTTTAGATACAAAAGTGGTGTAAATATTCTCCTTTTGAGACGCTACGCGAACGGGAAGCAAGCTACGTTCCTCAAGCCAACCTACACAGTTTAAGGGTTTTGGGCTAACCCAAGCGTATTGACCTATAAATGCTCAAAAAATACTCAAAGTGCTGTATTAAATACAAAAAGACCAGCCTCCCACAGCTGGTCTATAAAATATTTTTTTTGCGTTGTCTTCTCAAGAGAGTTAAAACCCAATTGCGCGTTCCCAAAATGCAACGGGCAACTTTTCTTAACAATATTGTAACAGTCAACACAGATTTTTCAGGAATATTCATCAAAAAAAGATATTAGCAAAGCTTAAATCCCTCTATCTATTAGAAGAATTCAGCAGAACGCAGGGTATAGACTGACAAAACCAGAGGTAGAGGAAGCAGAAAAGAATTGACCAATACTTCTCTACCAAAGGCTGCGCCCTAAGCGTAGTTATGCCGCAGGCTTTACGACTACGCGGTAGTTGAATCTCGACTTCTCTACGAGACGCTACGCGAACGCTCGATTTCCGCGCAGTCGAAACTCAGTACAAGTGACTAGTGACTAATGACTATTTGTGGTTTTCCCCAAAGGATGCTCTCCTGCTTGTAAATCGCAATTCCCGGTTTTGCTCCTTTGGGTTTGTAAACGTGTTTTGGCTGGGTGTAAACTACTGGCACTTGCTCACTCTGACGCGCACGACTGTAGTATGCAGCAAGATTAGCGACAAATTGCAAATCAGCTTCTTCTGCCACAGCACCGGGTTCTAGACGTAGTAGCAGATGACTCCCTGGAATTTCTTGAGCGTGGAACCACAAGTCATAATCCCCAGCTACACGAAAGGTTAATTGGTCATTTTGGCGATTATTGCGACCGATTAATACTTCAAAGCCACTGGGGGTAAGGTAATGATGAAAGTTGGTGCTAGGAGGTTCATTTGCACTGCGACTGCGATATTCTGGATCTTCTAGATACTTTTGCCCAATCAACTCTTCACGGATTTCTTCTAAAGCTCGTAAATCTTCTGATGTTTCGTAGGTGTCTATTTGGCCGATCGCAGCTTCTACTTGTTCTAAATACTCAATTTCTGTCTGCACTTCCAATAATAAGGGTTCCACGGCAGCACGAGCGCGTTTGAGTTTTTGGTGCTGTTTGTAAAGACTTTGGGCATTTTGGACAGCATTTTTATCTGGCTGGAGAGCGATCGCTACTGGCAAATTTGTATCAAAATCAGCAAGGATAATTTCTTTCATCCCTGGTTGCCAGTTTTGCAGATGAGCCATCAATAAATCAGCTTTTTGTCGATACTCGTCGGCTTGATCTGATTGCTGTAAGCGCGTTTTAAAGGTTTGAGCCTTGTTGCGTAATTTCACCAGAATATTATTTAATTTCTGACTCAACTGATGGCGCAATTGAGAAAATAACTGTTGGTCAATTTCGTTACTGTAGTAACGGTTGAGCAACTCTTGGATGTCTTTGACTTTTTCAACTACACCCCAACCCATTACGGTGTAACCATCTTTTGTCCAAGCGGGTTGAAATTTCTTGGAATCCAAAGCTTGCAGCCATTCTTGCCAACGCTCAAACAACCTTCGCCAATCGTCAGGGTTGAGAGTATCGGTAGATGTTTCTGGTGCGATATTTGCTTCTAACAGCATTAACTCCAGCAATGCTGCACTCAAGCCACTATAACTTTTCAGTAATTGCCGCTTGATTGCTCCTGGTACTAAACTTACCCGTTCTTGCCAACGTTCTTGAGATTCGCTCAAACTGGGGACAGTTCCAGTCAGTTTTGGTGGTGTTTCATAAGGTTGTCCGGTTTGGATGGGACGGACACTAGATTGTTGCTGACTGACTTGATGAGCTGCGGTGATAATTATATTGTTAGCGTCGGTGAGAATAACGTTGCTATATTTGCCCATAATTTCTGCATAGACATGATACAGGGCGCTTTCTCCGGGACGACGGGCAAATTGCAAATCGATAACACGCTCCCAAGGTGCGATCGCTTCAATACCCACCAATGCCAAACCACCCAATTGGTGTATTAATTGTTGGCTAAAAGTAAAGGTATCTGGCGATCGCGGTGGCGGATCGCCAATACAAATATGTGCAGCTTGGGGATGCCAAGAAATCTGTAGCCAATCACGCTGTTTCAGGGTGCGTAGTGCTATGGCAATAGTATAGCGATCGCGCTGATAAACCTGTTCTGTCCGCGAGGGCAGCCAGTTAGCGCGTAGTTCGCTACAAGTAGCTGTAAGGGTGGTGAAGTCAACTGGTTGCATAGCCGTTCGCGTTCAAAGGTCGATGCTCAGTATACTTCCATCATCTCTAATAATGTAGGGTAGAGATCCCCCAATTGCTCCCTAACAAATATAGAGACGCAAAATTTTGCGTCTCTCTACAGAATTTATCGGTATGTCAAATGATTTTATCTGAAGTGGATTAAGTTGCTTGAAACACTATTTAGCAACCAATGCAGGTTCTTTTGCTGATGGTTCTAACAATTGGGTGTAAAGTTCACTCAACTGAGTTGCAACACCATGCCAACTAAATTTGTTTTCAGTACGCTTTCTGCCAGCTTTACCCAATTCGTCTCGCCACTCTGGATCAAAGAGAATTCGGTCAATAGCAGACGCAAAAGCACCTACATCTTGTGGTGGTGCTAATAAACCAGTTTGTTCATTAACTACAGTAAACTGAAGTCCACCGACATCACTAGCCACAACTGGCGTACCGCTTGCCATCGCTTCGATCGCTACGAGTCCAAAGGGTTCATAGTGACTAGGAACAACGCAGACATCGGCAGCTGCGTAATAAGTTGGTAAAATATCTTGACTGAGACGACCAGCAAAGATGGTCAAGTCAGTGATTCCTAATTCGTGGACGATTTGCTCAATGCGATCGCGCTCAATGCCGTCGCTGTTACCTGGAGTACTACCACCGCCAATAATTAGCTTGAGATTCTTCGAGTCGCGTAGTTGAGACTCGTTAACTGCACGCACTAGGGTTTCTATACCTTTGCGTTGGTCAAACCGCCCTACATATAATACAACTTTGGCATCTTTGGCAATTTCCAGTTCAGCCCTAGCTGCTTCTCGCCCAATGGAACCAAAGCGTTGAATATCTGTACCGCAGGGAATGATATCGATATTGCCTTCAGTGGAAACTAGCGATCGCATGTGTTCCTGTTCTTGCGGACTTGTCGCCACAATTCGCTCTGCTGTTTCCAACACTTGTTTTTCTACTGCTAATCTCTGACTAGCAATCAGAGGAATATTTTCTATCGTGTTGTACTTGACTGCTCCTAATGAGTGGTAGGTGTGAACCTGTTTACTCTGTTGGATTTTCTTTAACTGCATCCCCACCCAACTAGAGAGCCAATAGTTAGTATGAACTAACTCATATTTAATCTCATTTTTTACCTGGAATTTGAGGAAATTATCCACAAATTCTGGCAAATATTCAAAAATTTCATCTCGCGGCACAAACTCAAGGGGCCCAGCTTTTAAACGAATAGTTCGACAATTGTCCCCATGTTCAACAATCAAGTCTTGCTCCAGACTTACTTTGCGGGTAAACATATCAACTTGCCATCCCAGCTGCGCTAGTGCTTCACCCACTTGGCGCACATAAACATTTTGTCCCCCAGCTTCTTCTTTCCCTATTTCAATCGCCGGGTCTCCGTGGACGGAAATCAAGGCGATACGTTTTTCGGTGGTAGAGTTCATAGTTTGTGTGTTGCTGATTTTAACAAAGCTCTAGGCTGTTTCAAGTTCGTGTATAACACACTCACTTGAATTGTTGAGAAACTTTGATTAATATTCATTTTAATTTAATATACCTAATATTTTTTTACATCTTCTGTCAGAAGTATAGTTTTAGGTTAAGTATTTATATTTAATTTCTTTAGATAGAGGAAAATCTATACCTCATATTTCATACTTTTGATAGATAAAAGTTATAGTTTTTCAGTCTTTTTTATGCCTATCTAATTAATTGAAGAAGGCAGAAGTTAGAGGGCAGAAAGAACAATTGGATGGGGATTCAGACTCCAACCAATTGTAAGCACCGTATAGACGGTGGGATTTTATACTCTTGCTCCCTTCTCTGCGAGACGCTGCGCGAACGGTCGCAGGCAGAGGGAGGAGGCAGTATTCCCTTCTGCCTTCTGCCCTCTGCCTTTCTTGATAAATACTTAACCTGAATTTGACAAATTGACAGCAGAAATTAGGAGTTAGAAGTTATATTCACCATGCCAAAAATCCCACCCACAAGGGAATAAGATTTTTGATTTTTCTGGTAAATGTAAGCAACTACCCGACTTAAAAATTGACCCCGAAGTTAAGTACAGTCTTAATTTTGGGGTGTAAAATTGACAAGTATCTATGAGTGTAGCTAAGTAGCTAACTGACAATACTATATGTTATTTTTACAACATTAAAAGTGGGATTAACATTTGCTGACTATAGATAAACCTCTATTAATTCTCCTTGGCATCTGAGAATTAGGTATAATTTATGACTAACGCAATACTTGCTTCTGACATTGAAGTTAAAAGCAGCTAGCACAGTTAACTCTCCACGTTGAACTCAAGTTGTATTAAGTAGTTATAATAACTGTTAAATATTGATGCAAAATCGGGTAACTTATTGAATTTGCTTCGAAAAGTTTCAGATTATATTTTCAATCATTAATAAATTTCAGGAGCAAATCAGGTGTTTACTTCAACCTTACTCGCTGCTGCAACTACACCCCTGCAATGGAGTCCGACAGTTGGACTGATTATCATTATTGCTAATATCATTGCCATTGCCTTTGGTAAATCGACCATCAAATATCCCAACGCAGAGCCAGCACTACCCTCATCGAATCTTTTTGGTGGTTTTGGTTTACCAGCCCTTTTAGCAACCACTGCCTTTGGTCATATCTTAGGAGTGGGCGCTGTTTTAGGGCTGCATAACCTGGGAAGAATTTAGGTTCTTGCCAAGTTAGCCTTAATTTGATGATTCTTTTGTCTCCAGCATGGAGCCAGAGAGTTAATTCTCTGGCTCTTTTTTAGAGATAAATTGTCTAATATTCGCTGGATTGCTCTTAAATTCTAATCTGTACTAACTCTTAACGAATGTCCACTCAAGTACCTTGATGGGGGCTTGTTGTAACGCTTGAGTTAGTTGGGCACTGCTGTCAAATTTCACCTGGGAGAGGTCGCAGGCTTCGACGTTGACCGTAAATTTATTCTCTTGGAAGGGCCAGGGTTTGACAACAACCAAGTTATCACTGCGCTGCATGATGTCATAGCGCTCACCTTCAGGGCCCTTGCTAATTTCTAAAAACCGCTCATCGTCAGGTAGTTCTTGCTGACATAAGATCAAAGAAAGGCGATCGCACCATTGCATAAATGCGTAAGCTGCATCAACTTCCTCCTTTTTTATACCCAGTTCCTTACGCCAACGTTGCTGGTTTTGAAGTTGCTCATCCAAAAGTTTGTCTAGTTTGGGATACTTACCCCGGCTTCCCTCATTTAGACGGCTGATGTGCATGGAAATTAATAGAGCTACCCATCGTCCACGGTAAAGGGCATTCTTTGCCAAATCAGCCAATTTCTGTACCTCAGCATCTACATCGGCATTTGAGGACAGCATGAAGTCCTTTGGCGCACCGGCTTCAGTTAGAATATCTTCTTCCCACTCTTTCTCTAAATCATCGTGATGAGAAATTGCAGCGATGGTTTCATACAATCTTACTGGCGCATCTTTACGTCGCCATTGCCCCGCCAGTTGAGCTGCTAATAAAGCATGGGCACGATGGTAAATGACTTCCCAACCATTTGGCGTAGCGTTGACAATCACAAATTAATCTCCTAATTCTTAGTTTTGATTTTGAGTTGAATCTGAATTCAGAAACGTCGGACTAGATATTGAAGAGGCGATCGCTCTGAATTCGTCAGTGTGACTGATGATTTACACCCATTTTAATTTGAGTGCAATATAGTCCATCTTTCATAACGCAGAGATATGTAGCTAATACTCCCAACTTCTTTAAGAAGTCAGGATTATGGTTATTCACCAACCTTCAGTCGAGGAAATAGGGAACAGTCAAGATTTTGGTTAGATGCGGATCTGTCCCCATCAAAAGCTTTAGACCCCTAAAAATCCCCCTTTTTAAGGTTACGGTGTACACACAAATCTTTAAGAGTTACCCTACAAGCTATTCGATCCTCCCGGACACTTTTTAAAGGGCAAAATCCTCCAATTTATCGGAGGATTTAGGAGGAGCTACTACATTTTGGTTTTGTAGAAAGATGTGTGTACCCTATAGCCTAAAAAAGGGGAGGGTTTGGGGATCAATTAAGTACCCAAAATCACAGACAGATACTTTTCAACAAACTTCTAAGAGTGGCTTTCTAGGGGATTAGCAATGTATTTGAATGTTGGCTCAGAATTCCAAGGGCCACGCTCGTCTTTACCATTACCGTCTGTAGATAGGTTGTAGTAAAGAGCAACAGTTTCATCTGGCTTAATATTACCAAAGAACGGATCTGTCAACTTACCCAATGAATCTAGAGCTTTCATAAACATCTGGGTATGAGAAATTTCTCGTGTTAACAGATGGACTAAAGTTTCTTGGGTTCCTTTGTCAGTTGCCAACTTGATTAACTCTTCGTAAGTCTGACGAGCGCCAGCTTCTGCTGCAACATTAGCCCTTAAATCACGGACTACATCTCCACCTTCATTCAAGTAATTTGCAGTCCAAGCATTACCCTGACTATCTAGAAAATGAGGCCCAATCCCACGAACTGCAAACAGAGTACTCTTATAAGCCTCTGTTTGATCCACATTTTTGGTATGAGCTTCAATGAGTTTACCAACCATTTCTAAATGGCTGAATTCCTCGATTGCAATGTCTTGGAGCATATCTTTAATTCCAGCGTTTTCAACATGGAATGATTGCACCCAATATTGCAATGCTGCACTAAGTTCTCCAGTAGCTCCGCCAAACTGCTCTAGAAGTAATTGAGCAAAACGAGGGTTTGGTTCACTAACGTTAACTGCATGAATAGGCTCTTTTTTGTGAAAAAACATAGATTTACACTTCCAAAAATTATGATGTTACAGAAGGGATTGCATGGTCTTTTAGGATTGTTCCAGAGAGAGCTAATCTGATGTTCAATAGCTTATAAAACTGGGTAACTAAAAGACCAATAAAATACAGTGGTCATGTAAGTGTTGATAACTGTCAATCAGCGATTAGGCATTGCTGCTTCTTCTGATTAATCCCCATAGATAAATAGCAACAATTGCGCCAAGCACAGCCACCAAAATACCAGGAAGAGTTAAACCAGCGCCAGCCGCAGTAATTTGCAGAGTTCCTGTTCGCAATAGAGTAAACAGACTTCCACCGACGAAAGCACCAATGATACCTAAAATCATTGTGGAGAGAATTCCACCACCTTGATAGCCAGGATAAATAGCTTTAGCAATCGCACCTGCCAAAAGTCCTAAAACTACCCAAGCAATAATACTCATAACTGCCTCAACAATCTCAAATCTCACTTGTATCTAAGTTATCAACTCTGATTCAGAATTCTTTCTACCAGATGGGATAAATGCTAAATCCAAAAGTTAGACAAAAGAGTTTACATACAAATTAGATGGGAATTGCAATTTGGCGTTTATAGCATGAAAATGCTCAAGGACTTTTTGGCAGCTAAATAAATAATAAGATATTAAACTCTAATATTCTTCTATTAAGCTTTACTGGTTAAATAACGAGGTTTCTGAGAATAACATATTTTTCGATTTATTAGAAAAATCGATAATCTAAATTTTGATATATCTATCTGAAGATATAATTACACAATCTAACTTTTTAGAGATGTATGAAAAGTTTTTATCTATCAAGTTGGAAAATTAATATTTAATAAATTTAATTTTGTACATTTTTATTTAAAAATTAAATGTGATGGTGAAAAATTAGATCCCCAATTTTTTTAATAAATCGGGAATCTAAAGGCTGCAAAATTTCACCAATGATTTGCGGCTGTTTTAAATCAATACGCTTGGGTTAAGAGCTACTGGCAAAAATTTTAGGTTTTTGAGACGCGATAAATCGCCGTCTCTACAAGTCTTTTGGTCTTATCTGAACTGTATTGTGTTTTAAATAGCACGAGAGAATTTTGTCTCTCGCATTTTTGTGTGGCTATCAAATATAACAGCAATATTTCTGACTAGTAATCGACCGATGTCTGTAATCTGGATCTGATTTTTTGATAAACTGACCAGACCATCAGCTTCTAGTGGTTTTAATGCCTCTAGCTCCTCAGAGAAATATTCATCAAAGTTGATTTGATATTTGTTTTCAATATCTTCCTTGTGTAACTGAAAGTGAGACATAATACCCATGATTACATCCCTTCTAATAATATCATTTTGACTAAGCTTGACACCTTTGCTGACAGGTAAATTACCCGATGCAATTGTCTGATAATAATCTTTTAATTCCTTGTGATTTTGAGCATAAGCATCTTCTAGCATACTGATGGATGTAGAACCAAAGCCAAACAATTCTGTCTCTGCGTGGGTAGTGTAGCCCTGAAAATTGCGCTTGAGAGTGCCATTACGTTGAGCGATCGCTAGTTCGTCATTAGTTTTCGCAAAATGATCCATCCCAATAAATAAATATTGGTTACTCGTTAATTCTTCAATAGTCATTTTCAGAATATCTAACTTTTCTTCGGCTGGTGGTAGCGCTTCTTGAGGAATATTTTTTTGCGTTGGTTTGAGCCAAGGAACATAGGCAAAGTTAAAGACAACAATTCGGTCAGGATCTAATTCAATTGTCTTTTTCAGCGTTTCTTGAAATGTCTCACGGGTTTGATAGGGTAAACCATAAATTAGGTCGACATTCACACTCTCAAACTTAGCTTCTTTCACCCAACTCATGACATCAAAAAGCATTTCTTCTGGTTGGACACGATTTACAGCTACTTGAACTTGGGTATTAAAATCCTGAATGCCGAAACTAATGCGGTTAAACCCAATTTCTCTGAGAAAGAAAATGTAGTTTTTATCGATATAGCGAGGATTAATCTCAATTGAGATTTCTGCTTGTGGATCGATGTTGAAATAGCGATTGATGTTTTTCCACAAAAATTCTACTTGGTGATGATCCAAGTAATTAGGAGTACCGCCTCCCCAATGGATTTGCAGCACTTTTCTGTCTGGATCGATTAAAGCTGCGGTGTTTTTGATGTCTTGAACCAAAGACTCCACATAAGGTTTAGCAATATTCTTGTTGTTGGAAATTACTGTGTTGCAGCCGCAGAAGTAGCAAGCACTTTGGCAAAAGGGGATGTGGAAATATAAACTCATAGGAGTTTGGCGTTGATTTGATGCTGCGATCGCAGCCTTAAAATCAGTTTCGGTGAATGTTTCGCTTAACTCTGTAGCGGGCGGGTAACTAGTGTATCTAGGTGCGCGAGTATCGTATTTTTGAATCAGATCCAGATCGAACTTGACACCAGGTAATAGAAAAACCATTGAGTTGCTTTCCAATGAATGAGGGGGTGGGGAGTACGGGAGGAAGAACTATTGATTGATTCTTAGGGACTTTCAACTAAAAAAATATTCCATCGCTGTGTATGCAGAGGAGGCAGAGGAGAAAGAATCTGCCACTATGAAAATGGGATAATTTATTTTCTGGAAGTCCCTTAAGCGATGCCTAATCACAAATGACAAATGACAAACTTAATTAGTCGCACCTATTTCAGTGCTACCTGAATTCTGTGAACGAGTTAGACTGCTAAACAGGACTTGGCCGAGTGCTTTAATTAGACTTCCCTCTAACTCTTGAGCCATCTGCAAATTAAACCCAAAGGCATTATTAGCTTCTGCAACAATCCGTTCTGCTGTTGCATCATCAATAGGTAGCGCATTTAATACCTGACGATACTTATCCTTAAATGCCTTTTTATCAGGAATTTGCTCAAAATTGTAAAAGGACGTGCCTTCATAGTCAGAAAGCTTCAGGGCTGACTGAGCAACTTTTTGTAGCATTTGACCCCCAGAAAGATCGCCCATGTAGCGAGTGTAAGCATGACCTAACAATAAGGCTGGTTCACTAACAGAAATTTCCCGAATGCGGTCAATGTACTTTTGGGTAGCGGGTGAGGGTGTAATTTGCTCTCGCCAATTATCCCCATAATAGAACACCATGTCTTTTTCGAGTGAGGATTGACGATTAAGTTCAGGAAAGTAAACCGCACTAATTACAGGATGCTTTACATGGCTAGCTAACGCCGCTTCTAATTCGCTGTAGACGTAATACAAGTTACTTAAGAACTTGGCAAAGCAGTCTCTATCCACCACTCCTTGTAGAAAACATTTCATGAATCCCACATTTTCTGCTGATGTGTGGGCTTGTTGAGTTCCAGAACGCAGTTTGATGGCGAGATTGCTACTCATTGTTGCTTCCTTCATTTTCAAGCGCAAGGTTTCTGGACAGCCACCGACTTAGGATGCCTGCCAATTCCAGCTACAAGATTGCTATTCTAGGTTTAGAGAGGATCTGCATCAGTTTATCCAGCAAGTACCACTGCCGATGTAAATCCAGGTATTTTTATTTCTCCTAAGATTATTTAACTATTAATTCATATATAACTATCAAAGATATTAGTATTTATTTATGTTTTTCTGATACTTATGTTCAGGCACATTTAAGTTAAGTAGTAACAAAACTGATTTTGCAATAGGCATTTTAACTCTGCTGAAACAATTGGATTCTTTAATACCAAAGTCACTGAAGAGATGAATAACACAGCCGCACGAGCATTTTCCCTGATTTTGGATACAAATCATCTAGAGTTTTTGCGACGATTAGAGCAATGTTGCAGTCTTAATTTGAGAATAGCAGAGATTAACAAGAGCGATCGCTCAATTCAACCCTCCAGCTTCTTGTGTTAAAGATCGGTTATTAGTGAGCGCCAGGTATATCCTCATACATGAGCGATCGCACCGAGTAATCAATATTGATATTTTCTCATCTTAATAATCCAAGCAATCTCATACTCCTGCAAATCTAATCACCACATGAGCAAGGCTAATCAAAAAATTCAACACTTTCTCTGCTTTAATTGCAGCATCAATATCTCGTTTGATATTTTGCAAATCGGTAATAATTTGGCCATGGTCTGGACGGATCAAAACTTGTGTGAACAGAGCTGCTGTCACTGTTCTGAGTGCATCCTGACATTGCTCAATAGCTTTAGAAAGGATATCTATAAGTTCCCAATTCTCTTCTTCTTCTGCTTCTAAAAGTGAAAACTGTAATCGAAAAAGGATGTTTCTTAGGCTTTTTTCTGCTTGTTGAAAAACTTGTGGTTCGATAGGTTTCCCAGGAGACAGATTTGCTATCGACTCAATGCTATCAATAATCTTTTTGATCTGTTCTTTAATTGTGTTGAGGCTAGTTTGTGTAATCATTATAAATTATCTCGTTACGATGAACATTCGAGAGGTTGAAAATCAGAAGTTGTAGGAAGAAGATTCTGTCTTTGTTTGTTTAATATATCGTTCAGGATGGGATCTTCCTGAATTGCTGCTTGAATCTCTCTAGTTCTTACATTTACAGCAGTAATATCTGACCCAAAACTAGAGGCTATTCCTAAAATTGTGTTAATTTTTGCAACAACTTCATCAAAGCTGACATCATTGTATTTTTCGATTAGTTGGGAAAGCTTTGCTCCTGTATCGGCTGTCAGCAAAAGTTTAGCTGTAGCTTGGCAAATCATTGTTTTATCTTCTGCATTTATGCTGAGTAGCTCATCTAGAAGTTGTTCACCTTGATTGAATATTTGTGTTTTATCTGCCTCAGAAGTTGCATTTTGAAATTGCGTTCTGAGCTTGCTAAACCGAAAAAGAATCACAACTCGGTCTGGGTTTTTCGGTGAGGGTGGATTTTGAGTAATCAGTTCAGCTAGAAGTAGCATTTTGACAGTTAATCGCCTAGAGGGTTCAGCAGCTCTAGTAACCGCACCCGCTTCAGTGCCTAATAATCCTGCTTGTTCAATGTTGTTAAAAGTCTCGCCTGCTACGATATATTCTTGCTTGAGATCGTTAAGAACGTTATTAACAGGATTTGATTGGGTATTTGTCTGAAGTTGATTTTCAATTATATTTGATATTTGGTCTATATCTGCAAAGTCTATATTGCGATCGCTTAAGAGTCTTTTTAGCAGTTTTCGCCGCAGTTCAACAGTTGAGCGCGGTAGAGGATTGAGTTGATAGATAGTTTTGACAGATTCAATCGCATCACTTGCCTGAGTCTTAAAGTTCAGTGCCGTCAGTCGCAGTACTGCTCTCCTCTCTGGACTACAACCGCTTAGAGCGATACTCATTATCAAAAAAAGCAGGAAACTTTTTAATTGAACTGGATTTTTCATCAAGTAGTCCTAGAGAGTGTTAGAAAATTAAAAGTTACTCCAAAAACATTAACCGAAAAGTATGACGATGGCTACACCCAGCACAGGCATCGCACTTTAATTTTTTAATGACAACAATCTATCTCCTAATCCATTGAATGCTGCCACCTTTTTTATCAGTGACAGTGAAATCTAGATCAACATCTTTAATTGTGGCAGAAGCAAACTTCAAATCAATCTCAAAAGCTGGGTTATTACTAGGCTGTTGACTTTGGCAATGGTACAACCCTGTATTCTCGTTACAACCTGAATAATACTTGAAGGAAGTGGTGAATCTGACACTTGATGCCAAGCACCAAGAGGATGAAATCTGGGCGATTGTTGGAGGCTGCCTCTTACCAGGATTTAAGAAGCTGTTGGAGAAAAACGGCTTCCAAATCCTGGACAATCCGGTAGAAGCCAATGTCTCTAGGCTTTTAGAGATGGCAAAAAGCATTAGCAGCAAGAACCAGGAATCGTAAGCTACCATTTTTTAGCGATCGCAGAAGTTTTCTGTCTACTGAAATTTTGATGACATAAATAGTCTATTTTCTTAACTAATAAAATTTTCTCGATAGTTAAAAACTGGATACTAAGCATTTCTATGAAAGCATCAAAAAATATAGATGATAGATTGCTGCAATTAACTGGCTGCAATTAGGGACAAAAATAATTCATTTGTATGTAATTTTAGCTTTATCAGTGTTAACAACATAACTTCCTTCTTGACTAAAATAAATACAAATTAAGCAACTATGGGACTGAAAGCTTAATTTATAACTAAAATCACAAATCGGGAGGAAACTGGTAATGGATGGAAAGCAAAGACACTATAACCACCAAGTTGAAATTACAGATTTAATTCCAGAATTAGTAGAAAATGCAGTTGCAAGACGGAACCAAGCTCTACAAGAAAATGCCTTGTCAGATTTATCTGATGCAGAAGCAAAAAATGTTGCAGGTGGTCAAATTGTAGTAGCTGGTTTCAAGCCTATTTGTCCGCCCATTATAATTGGATTAATTGCTGTAGACCCTAAATTACTAGCCTAATTATCAGCTATAAAATGTAAAACGTATTTTTGGCTGGAGGCTCAATTGGTAGAAAATGTTGCTCATAAAAGCACGCTTTGCCCCAGTGCTAGACCAGAATTAGAGGATAGTATTGTCTTCGGTTTAATTGGTGGAACGGTAACAGAACCTCGTGTAGTTTATCTTCAACAACCACTGCCTGTAACTGATGAACTGATAGCAAAAGCTAACCCAGTAACACCAGCAGAAATTTTTCGGACGGCAGCACCTTGTGCAGCTAAAGGTTGTCAGCATTTTGATGGCCATGATTGTCGTCTAGCAATGAGAATTGTAGAAAAATTGCCTGCTGTTGCAGAAGAATTGCCTCCTTGTTCCATACGCCGAGATTGTCGTTGGTGGCAGCAGGAAGGTAAGGTTGCTTGTATGCGTTGTCCACAAGTAATTACAGATAACTACAGTTCTTCTGAATTCATCCGTCAAGTGGCAATACCAACAGATTAAGTCAGTTTTTTTAACTAACTTGATGCTGCTATTTGTTTAAGCAACGTAAGGGGAAAATAATGTCTTTAGAAAATGTAAAATCTTTTTACTCAAGACTTGCTAATGATGAATCTTTCCGCATTACAATGCAAGGTGTAAAAAGTAAGGATGAGTGTAGCCAAATAGTCAAAGAAGCTGGCTATGATTTCACTCAAGAACAGTTTGAAGAATACACCGCTCAATTGTTGGAACAAAGTTCTGACAATGATAGCGAAATTAGAGATTTAAATCAGAAAGAACTAGAAGCTGTGTTTGGTGGGGCTTCATCAATCATTGGAAAGCCCATTATCCGACCGCTCTATGGCGTAATTGTCTGGCCACCTGTGCAAGCAATGTATGGAGTTGTGATCAGTGACAACATATAGTAAGTAGGCTTCAACCCTACTGTTACTGAGTTAATAGCTCAATTCTTCCGGTAAGGAATAACAAGATACCCAACTTTTTTGAGAAGTTGGGTATCTAAACCTCCTAAATTTTATAAATCACATAAGACGCACATAGCAGTTTTATTATCAACTTACCTTAATCATTTATACGATTCGTACAAACTAAACATTGCATTTTGATTACCAACAACCATAGGAGAGTATTATGTCTTTAGAAAATGTCAAAGCTTTTTATGCCAGACTCGCAAATGATGAAGCTTTTCGCAATCAAATCCAAAATGTGCGTGATAAAGCTGAATGTAGTCAAATAGTCAAAGCTGCTGGTTATGATTTTAGTTCTCAAGAATTGGAGGAATACACTGCCTATTTATTAGAGCTAGGTAACAACGATGGTGAACTCAGAGACCTCAATGAAAAAGAGCTAGAAGCCGTTTTTGGTGGTGCAACTGCGGTGCTGCAATTATTACCTTATTTGCCGATATTGCTATATGGAGTTGTACCAATCAAATATCTATACTGATTAAAATTTGCTATGCAGACCAGAACGTATTTGCATATCTTTTCCCTTGCCTAAATAACATATTTGAGGGTGTATTCATGAGTTATCGCAGAATTAGTTATGCAGTTTGGGAAATTACTCTCAAGTGCAATCTAGCTTGTCAACATTGTGGTTCTCGTGCTGGTCATACAAGAACAAAAGAACTTTCTACTGAAGAAGCTCTTGATTTGGTTAAACAAATGGCAGAAGTCGGGATTACAGAAGTAACTCTCATTGGGGGTGAAGCTTTTTTACGTCCTGATTGGTTGGAAATTGCTCAAGCGATTACCTCTGCTGGGATGTTATGTGGGATGACGACTGGAGGCTATGGTATCACTCTTGAAACAGCACGCCGGATGAAGGACGCTGGAATTAAAGTAGTTTCGGTATCAGTTGATGGCTTAGAAGCGACTCACGATCGCTTGCGTGGTAGAGTAGGTTCTTGGCAATGGGCGTTTAAAACCATGAGCCATCTAAAAGAAGCTGGTATTCCCTTTGGTTGCAATACCCAAATCAATCGTCTTTCTGCACCAGAATTTCCTCGCATATATGAGTGCATTCGTGACGCAGGTGTTTTTGCATGGCAAATTCAGTTAACTGTACCAATGGGGAATGCTGCTGATAACAGTGAAATTTTACTGCAACCATACGAATTAATAGATGTGTACCCGATGATTGCTCGTGTTGCTCAAAGGGCAAAACAAGAAGGAGTACAGGTTCAAGCAGGAAACAATATCGGCTACTACGGCCCCTATGAGCGACTGTTGCGCGGAGGTGAAGCTTGGTCTTTTTGGCAAGGTTGCAGTGCTGGACTATCTGCACTAGGAATTGAAGCAGATGGCGCGATTAAAGGTTGTCCTTCATTACCTACATCAGCTTATACTGGCGGCAACATCCGCGACTATTCACTGCGGACAATCATTGAAGAGACAGAAGAATTACGCTTTAATCTAGGTGCTGGTACTCCTAAAGGAACCGAACATTTGTGGGGTTTCTGCAAGAGTTGCGAATTTGCTGAACTATGTCGGGGTGGTTGCAGTTGGACTGCTCATGTTTTCTTTGATAAACGAGGTAACAATCCTTACTGTCATCATCGTGCATTGACTCAAGCAGAACGTGGTCTGCGAGAAAGAGTGTTTCTCCAACATCAGGCAAAAGGAACCCCCTTCGATAATGGAGAATTTGGCTTGATAGAGGAACCAATTAATGCACCTTGGCCAGAAAACGATCCGCTTCATTTTACTGCTGACACCATTCAATGGCCACAAGGTTGGGAAGAATCACAGCCAGTAGCATCTTTGATTAGTTCGAGCCATTAAAACTGATGAAAATCCATTCAGATCAAAAGATTATGTCTAGTAGTTCTCAACCTCCAGAAAATACTACTATTCCCAGCAACATAGAACCATCTACTGATGTTTCTCAGACTCAAGTAGAACCTTTACCTACTTTATTACCTCGTTCTGCTTGGGATAGTCAACTAGCTTATTTACGAGTTGTTTTTAGAGCGAAGAAAGCTTTAGATCGAATAGAACAAGATGCTACTTTGAAAATTTAAAGTGGCATAATTTGAGTTTTGATAAACAAAAATTGACAAAATATTTAGATAGCTTCATCAGTTATGACATTTCTATTAAATTCTCACAATGTTGTCGAGTATTTAGCTGCCCAAGGTTTATGCAGTCAATCGGAACAGGCACTGAAAGTAGAGCCAGTGACCGCGAAAAACTTTAACTTGTTAGTAACTTTTCCTGAGCGTCAGCTTTTGGTGAAACAAGAACGGCATAATCAAGATGGGAAAGTTTTTGGTGAGTTTCAGCGTGAGTGGAGAATTCAAGAATTAGTACAACAGTTTCCCCAACTGCATCACTTTTGTCCTTGGCTTCCAGAAGTACTGCATTTTAATCAGCAGAACTCCATTATAGTCTTTAGGTATTTAGATAATTATCGAGATTTAATGGATTTTTATGCTAAAGAAAATAACTTTTCCGGTGAAATATCTGCAACGATTGGTACTCTTCTAGCAACTATTCATCGTGACACATTTAACTGCACGGAATATCAGGATTTTTTGGAATTAAATCAGGAGAATTTAACAGTTTTTCAAGTGACAAATTTGATCCAAGGATTGGAACGAATAGAACCAG
This sequence comes from Nostoc sp., assembly GCF_036917775.1. GTDB lineage: Bacteria > Cyanobacteriota > Cyanobacteriia > Cyanobacteriales > Nostocaceae > Nostoc. Next base: position 19,076 of record NZ_JBALEQ010000109.1, on the reverse strand, counting down.
AAATTTTTGGTTTAGTTCCTGCTGATGCCTTAAAGTTTTTTGCCCTCTATCAGAGGTATGATAGCTTAGGGCAAGCGATCGCGCAATTAGGTAATGCTTTTACTCCCGCTTGTCTGACCCATAATGATTTGAAGCTGAATAATATTCTTTTGTGCAAAGATTGGGAACAATCAAGCCAAGGTATTATCAGATTAATTGATTGGGAACGTTCGGCTTGGGGAGATCCAGCCTTTGATTTAGGCACAATCATCAGCAGCTATATGCAAATCTGGCTGAGTAGTTTAGTTATTAGTAAATCTTTGAGTATTGAGGAATCTCTGCGTTTAGCAGTAATACCTTTAGAGCAACTTCAGCCTTCCATTGGTAAATTAAGTTTAGCTTACTTAAACACATTTCCCACAATCTTAGAACATCGCCCAGATTTTTGGCTGCGGGTAGTGCAATTTGTAGGTTTTGCTTTGATTCAACAAATTCACGCAATGATTCAGTATCAAAAATCTTTTGGTAATACTGGCATTGTTATGCTTCAGGTGGCTAAGACTTTGTTATGTCGCCCCGAACAATCAATGTCAACTATTTTTGGTACTAGTGCTGCTGAATTAATGTATGCCTAGTGTTGTTTAAAAGTTTGATTTTAAAAGATTATGCAATTACTTGATTTTACACAAACTCAGTTAGAAACTGATGTCAATAAGCAATTAATGAATGTTTTGGCAGAGATTGCTCATAAAGTGGAAATTCAACCTAATTTCTCTATTCAACATCCAGATTACAAACCGTTAGAACTGCCATCTGAAATAATTGAACGTTTTCAAAAAACACCAAAGGAAATTCAGCAAAAATATATCAGTTTACAATTACGAAGTTTTCTCTACGGTATTTATTACAATGGTTCTATGCAAAGTGCATTGGCACTAGATGGGGAGAGAAATAATCTAGCCTTAGATTTAGAGAATAATACTTTCTTGGGTGTAGATTTGGCATTTTATGAGCGATTACATCAAAACAATTGTGGAGAAGGTTATTTTGATGCTGGTTGGTCTGTTCTTAAAGAAGAAAGCGATGGTATTTTAGTCGTTACTAAAAATGGGTTGAGACTGCATATTCAACGACATAAGCATCTACAATTATCTGAAAAGGCAGCTTTAATAGATGATTTAGTAGCTATTAAGATGCCTAAAAATCTAGTGCAGAATGGCTTCTACATGGCAGTTAGCAATGTAGGATTAAATCGAATTGCAGATTTAAATAGCCAACCCGTGACTGTGCGTATCTACTTCAATTTGACTCCTGAAGGTGCTGTTGCGGTGATGAATAGTCTCACCAAGCAACTGAATGCGATCGCGATTCCTTTTAGCTTTAAAGTTCTGTACAACCCGGATGATTATCAACGCTATGATTCTGGAGTTTTGTATTTTGATCAAAGGGATTATCCAGGTGTGAGAAAGATTGTGCAGCAAGTGTATGATGAGATGCAATCACATTTTCAGCCAGAAGTTCCTTTATTTACCAAACGCCTAGCACCAGGATTGGGATTAGCTGAAGAACCTAACCAAAAATTTGGCTCTCAAGAAAGTTTTGGCATGAATCGCTGTCAGATTGTGACAAATGGATTGTTAGAAGCTTGGTATCAAGGTGAAAATTCACCTGAGAAGCGACTGAAAGCTATCTATAAGCAATTTTTGCTGTTGAGTATTGACTTACAACATCCCTATCTCAACGCCAATTCAACATATATATATTAGAATTCAGGATGATTTAGTTTAACTCTGTTTTCTAAGCAGTCTTCAAGAATTTGCTTTTGCATTTTCAACAAATCCTTACTCTAAATTAACGTGTGCTTCCCTTGGAGACTCACGTTAAATTTGTCTTAGTCAGCTGAAGAAGCTTCTTCGGCTGACTTTTTATTAAGCATAATATTGAGTTGATTCATCAACTATATATAAAAGCCTTTGTCAGAAAGAGTTTTCGACTTTTTGGGTTTTATTTCAGGAGTAAAAAAGTCATAACTATAATAGTTATGGCATTAAATTATAGGAATATTACTAAAATATTTAACTATGGATTTTAAAAGTATATCTTGACTAGAAAACATGATTGTTTTTGCACAAAATATTGGCGTTGATTTGTAATTTTTTTGTCTCATTTTTACTAATTAAACCTCTAGAAAATTTCTGATTAATCATAGATGATATAAAAAGACAAGGGACTTCAAAGTCTAGTCTTAACTAAAACGATTCAACTTAGGAGTACATTTCAAGATGGCTGCTATTGCAATTGCCGATTTGCGTCCTGCTGGCTCTGAACTTCTTTGCGATCGCGAAAGCTTTATGGATGAATTGTCTGAGGGAGAACTCAGCATTCAAGGTGGCATCACTCCAGCTGCTTTTTGGGCTTCTGTAGCTGTAGTAGGTGGTGCGGCTGTAATCAGTGGTGCTGTTTCTGCGGCTGTTGCTTACTTCTCCAAGTAGCGATCGCAATTTTGTACCATCTTGAGTGCAATCTAATCACCCTCACAATTTCTGTTTTTGTCTATCTCTGGAGGCTGCGGCAACCAGATGATTAATTACCTTTTCAACCTGAGTTTAAACTAACCCTTTTGGAGGTCATTCGTTATGGCAACTATCAATATCACCGATTTACGTCCTGCTGGTTCTACCTTGTTTTTTGATGGAGAAAGCTACTTAGAAGAACTATCTGATGATGTAACAAGCGGAACCCAAGGTGGTATTTTCATTACCTTGATTTCTCCTGCTTCACCCCAGATTGGTGCTGCTGCTGTAGGTGCTGCAATAGCTTCTGCTGCACTAACTTACAACATTGTTAAAAATTGGTAATACTTACCAGTTAACCACTTAGCATAACTAACTAGGGCTAAAGACATTGGACTCAAACCTTTGTCTTAGTCCTAGTAATCAGCTATATGCTTAAGTAAAAGCCTTACTTTAATCAACAGGAGATTAAGGTTATGAAACGTCACTTCTTTGACTTTGGAGACCAGCAATGGGCTATAATCGGCGCTTTAACCGTCCTAGTAATGGTTTTAGCTGCAAATGTCGGATATTTTATAGTCAGAGATATTGTTAAAAAATCCGATACCCGTCATGAGCAAGTCAGCCGACAAATCAATCAAGAACAGCAAAATAATCGCCCAGATGTAAACGATCGCTCTCGTTGAGTTCAGACTGATGCAAGTATTTTGATGATAATTGCATAAGTAACTATTCATGTAGAGAGTTGGATGGCCTATATCTATTTACATCTCCCTGCTAAGGATTGATTCGAGCCATCCTTCTTTAAAATTCAAATCTAAAGACATTATGCCCCGTTAAACCTATGAAACTAACCGATATTGCACCGCCTCAAGCAATTTTAGAAAGCGAAGTTAATCATGGGACGGATAAATATTTAGAATCTGACTTGCCATTTTATCGTCAACTAGGGCGGACTGATTTAACGGTAAGTTGTCTCGGCTTGGGCGGTGGTGGTGGTATTTCCAGCGAGGATACTCTTTACGCCTTCGACAGAGGAATTAACTATTTTTTTTACTCTAGTGACCTCCACCATCATATCTATAGTTCGATGTCTGGAGCGTTGCGTCAATTATGTGCGCGTGGTTCTTCGGTACGGGAAAAAGTGGTGCTAGCAACGGTGACTTATATCAAGAGTCAGGAAATGGCGATCGCTGCTTTATTAGATCAATTCATGGAATTAGGGATCGACTACATTGATATATTTTTTTGGGGCTGGATTGGTTCCAATGATGAGTCAGCTTTACACAATTGTTTACAACTTTCACCTGATTTAAGAGGCCCTAATAGCGTTTATCAGCGCACCATCGAAAGAATGTTTGAGACCTCGGAACGCCTCAAAAAAATGGGTGTAGTGCGCTATATAGGCGCTTCTTTCCATGACTTGAACGTAGCTCAACAATGGTTGCATAGTCCCTTGTTAGATGTGGTCATGGTCAGACATAATATCGCCCATCGTTCCGCCCAAAATTTAATATTTAATCAATTAGACCCTCAAGACCAGACTCGACAAGGTATTGTCACATTCAAGACGGCTGGCTCGCACACAGGCTTTTTGGGGAATGTCCCAGCAGGTTTACCAGAAACTTGTTGGCGGCCTACTGTCCCCGATTTATACCGCTATTCTTTAACGCAAAACTGTGTCGATGTCTGCTTAACAGGTTTGACTCAGCGATTGGAAATTGATCAGGCGATCGCCGCAGTCCAACAGGGAAAACTCACTCCTGCGGAAATCGACTACCTGAATTTGTACGGTGATTTACATCGTAACAAGCTGAAAATTCATGAAGTCTTACCTCAGCAATTGATATACCAAGCTGCACGATAAACTCCAGACTCTTAACAACCAAACTATGAAAGAAACTTTAGAAAAAACTCAATTACAGCCTCTACAAAAAATTACATTTCCAGAAATTCCTCCAGCAACAGAAGCAGAAATTATTGCTTATCTACACCGTTCTTTCCAAATTGCTGAAATTGCAGTCAAAGCTGAACGAGATGCACTAATTTTAAATATCTGTGAGCAGTTGAATCTGACTGCTTCCGATGAAGAATTACAAGCAGGCGGAGATAAATTTCGTTTAGAACACAAATTATTAGGAGCTTCTGAGACTTTATCATGGCTTTCTGTTCAACGTATTACAGTAGAAGATTGGTCTAATGGCATCAAATTATCTTTATTAACACAGAAGCTGAAAGAATTACTTTTTGGAGAAATTGTTGATAATTACTATATCCAAAATCGTCAAAATTTTAGACGGATAGCTCTATCTCAAATTCTAGTGCGAGAACTAACACAGGCACAACAAATAGCCCATCAAATTCAAGAAGAAAATGCTTCTTTCTGTGCGTTAGCACTAGAATATTCCAAAGGTAAGCAGTCTAAAGAAAATGGTGGCTTTGCGGGAATTCGCTTTTTTTCAGAACTCTTACCGGAAATTGCAGCAGCTATTTCTCAAGCAAAAGAAGGAGAACTGATAGGCCCTGTTCAAACAACACTTGGTTATCACATTATTAGAGTTGAAAAATTGTTTCCTCTTGAACTTACTGAATCCCTCAGAGAAGAAGTTTTAGAATCATTTTTTCAAGCTTGGTTACAAGGACAATTAAATTTTGCGCTTCTTGGTGACTAAAAGCTTTAATAGTGTTAGTAATGAAAAACAGGAACTTAGGTAATCTAGCTCCTGTTTTTATTGCAATACCGTTTAGTTAAGAGAATAGTAGGTTGTTAGTCTTAACTGAACTGTATTGATTTTTATTGGAAGTTTGACAAAGTATTCCCTATTTCTATCCTCTAAGCTACTTGTTTATCTAAATTAAGATTCATGACAATTTTATGTTCCTGAACTTGTTGTTTTAGCCATTCAGCAAATAAATCTGACAAAATGATAGCGCGTAGTTTCTCATCTAAATTGGGCTGAATAAGTTCTTCTACAAAAATCAAATGCACTCCCTTAGAAGTCAAAACTGGCTTGATAAGTTGGGGAGGTTTTGCCGCAAAAACAGCAGTAGAAACTTCTGGCTTTAAATCTTTGCGACGTAATATTCCTCGATACCCTCCTTGGCGACGTAATTCGGTATCTTCGATGTATTTGTGAGCAATATCATAAAAACTCATCTCACCTTCTTGAATTGCATAAAAAAGTTCTATTGCTAAATCCTCGTCATCTAAGATAACTTCATACATAATCACACCAACATAATCTAGTTGATGTTCAAAAAACCAAGGTTCAACTTTATCAGCAAACAAATGACTGGCTAATTTACCAGAAATAAAAGTTGTATAAACAATATGCTCAAAATCATCTAAAGAAAGATTATGTTTTTCCAACCATCCCCAAGTATCTTCAGCACTGTGAAGTTGGTAGACTAACCTAAATTTATCTGCTGCTTTCTGGAGTTCTTCCGATTCTATTTCAATCCCAACTTCTATAGCAGTATTTTCAATAATCTTGCGACTAATAATTGCTTCAGTTAGTTCAGGAATTTTACAAGTTAGCCTAACTTGGTCAAGAATGTCTTCACTAGTGATAGTAATGCTTTTTGACATAATATTCTTCCTCAATTAGCTACATCAAGTTAAATCCAAATAACTTATTTTTCTTATTTTTAAATTTCTTTACAATTCAACTCCACCCTGCTGTAACTTCTTAAATGGATCGAGTAGAAAATCAATGATTCGACGCTGGCGCACAATTATCTCCGCCGTTGCTGTATCTCCTGGTCGCAATGCAATACACTTATTACTTGTAGATATACAATGCTTGTTTAGAGAAATTTCTAAATCATAAGCTGCTAACTTTCCATTAGCTGTATCCATCTCTAAACTAGTAGGAGAAATTTCTGTTAATTTACCTTCAATGACTCCATAATCCTGAAAAGGATAAGCATCAAATTTTAACTTAACAGGTAATGCTGTACGTAAAGAACCACTTTCATTGGTTGCTATTTGCGCCCGGATTATTAAAGGTGAACTCAGAGGTGCAATTTCTGCAACCATTGTTCCCTGCTGCACCACAGAGCCAGCTTTTTGGATAGGTAACTGAAATATAGTGCCATCCTCTGGAGCCTTTATAACTCGTTGTTCTATCTGAAATTCTAAGGCTTGAATTTGACTTTTGCTTTGAGCAATTTCTGTTTTTAGTGATGTAATCTCTGTATCTAAGTTTTTTAACTGTTCCTCAGTTTTAAGGATGGCAAGCTTACCAGAATGAGTCAATGTCTGGTAACTTCTTTGTTGTTCTTTTAATTGCAACTTAGCTAGTTCAATATCTGTGGCTGCTTGTTGCAAAGTACGTTCATAACTGCTTCGCTGTTCTGCTAAACGTAACTTAGCTTGCTCAATATCTGACTTTGTTTGTTCATATATTTTTTTTTGTTCTTGAACTAAATCTTGTTTTTCGACAAACTTAATTTCAGGAACAACCTGTTGCTGTAAAAGTTTACGGTAGCGTTCAACTTCACGTTGAGTACTTACAAAACTATTCTCTACCAACTTATTAGCAGTATGACTATGTTCAAGAACTTGTCGTGCTTGATTGACTTGAGCTATTTTTTCTTCTTTTTTTAAGTCAGAAGAATTTGTAGTAGCACTAAGATTTTGCCGTGCTTGGTCAATTTGAGCCTGCTTCTCCAACTCTTGAGCTTGATTTTGTTGTCGTTGGGTTGCTAAAGCTACTACTAACTGATTTTTCAATAAATTAAACTGCGAAAGTCGATTTAATTGCCCATCTAACTTATCTTGTGCCTGTTGCAATTCTGCTTTAACTAATTCAGCTTCCAACACTAATAGAGTTTGTCCTTTTTTGACTAGCGCACCTTCTTTAACCCGAATTTCTGCCACCGTTCCCGGTACAGCAGCATCTAGCTTCACGGTTTTCCCTTCAGGCTCAAGTCTTCCTCTAGCCACACCTGTTTCATCTACTTTCGACAGCATTGCCCAAGGTAAAACTATAGATACAAAGACTACCAAAAAATATAGTAATCCTCTTGTCCAAACTTTGGGTAAGCTATCGAGTGAACCTTTGGTTATATCAGACCAATCATCAGTTGATACAACTGGTATATTGGAAGCTAAATTTTCAGGGTCAATTTCATTTGTAGGAACTTGAGAAGTAACTTTTTCATTCAATACATAGTCATGGTTTTGGGTAAGAACCTTTCCATTGAGTGTGTTTGGCATGATTGACACAAAAATTAATTTTAGACTGGGAAATAGCTAATTACTATTGCATACAGAGGCATCTAATTGCTGTTGATTAAGATAAAAGTAATGGCCTCGCTTTGCCATCAACTCTGAGTGAGTTCCTTTTTCAATCAACACACCTTTATCTAGCACCAAAATTAAATCTGCATTTCGTACAGTCGAAAGACGATGAGCGATAACTAAAGTAGTCCGCCCTTGAAGAATTGTGTTTAAATTACTCTGAATAATTCTTTCTGACTCTGCATCTAAGTGAGAGGTTGCTTCATCCAAAATTAATAATTTAGGATTGCCTAATAATGCCCTGGCAATGGCGATGCGCTGTCGTTGTCCACCAGATAACAATCCTCCACCTTCACCGATTTGGGTTTCATAACCCATCGGTAGTTTTTTAATAAAATCGTCTGCACCTGCTAATTTTGCAGCTTCTATAATCTGTTCTAAACTTGCCCCAGGATGCCCTAAACTAATGTTTTCTCGAATGGTACCACCAAACAAAAATGTATCTTGGTCAACTACTCCAACTTGATGACGGAGAGAACGTAAGGAAATACTGGTAATATCCTGCTTATCGATTAATATTTTGCCATTCGTGGGAGGATATAAACCCAATACCAATTTAGAAATTGTTGTCTTTCCCGAACCACTGCGTCCGACTAAGGCCACCATTTGTCCCTGCTTGACCTCAAAATTGAGATTTTCTAGGACATTAATATCGCTTTCTGGATGATAGCGAAATGTCACATTTTCAAAACGAATTTCACCCTTAATGGGTGGTAAAGATTGTCTAATTTGATGTTGTAAATCTTCTTCTGGTTCCGTATCTAAGACATCGTTAATACGTTCGGTGGCAATCACCACTTCCTGTAGTTGATTCCATAATACTGTTAAGCGTTGAAAGGGGGTAATAATAGTACCCAACAGCATATTAAATGCTACTAGTTGCCCAACGGTTAACTGATTATGAATCACTAAATGCGCTCCAAACCATAACAAAACAGTCGTGGCTACTGCTTGAATGGTGTTACTAAATATTTGCAAGCGATTGCTAATAATTTGGCCAGAAAAGTTAGCTTTGATTTCTTTATCTAATAATTCTTCCCAATGCCATCTTACTGTTTGTTCTACTGCTGTAGATTTAACTGTCCTGATACCAGTTAAGAATTCGATTAGATAACTACTTTCATTGGCATAAGCATTAAAGATTTCTCTAGAAATCTTCTGTAAAAAGGGTGTAGCGATTAATGCTAGGAGGAAAAAAGGCGGTACTATGACCAATGAAAGCAGTGCCATTTTCCAACTGTACCAAAACATTAATCCTACATAGATAAATACAGTTAATAAATCTAGTAGGATAGACAACGCCTCACCCGAAAGGAAGCGTTGGATTTTGCGATTTTCTTGGACGCGAGAAAGAATATCCCCCACGTAACGAGACTCAAAAAAGCTTAAAGGTAGCCGCAAGGAATGGCGAATAAATGCAACTATCAGTGCTAAATCAACTTTATTCGCGGTGTGGTCAAGCAAATATTGCCGCAATCCTGTCATTGCTACGCGGAATAGGCTAAAAATCAGTAACCCTAATCCTACGGCTGTCAAGGTTAATTCTGATTGCTGTACGACTACCCTGTCTAAAATTAGCTGAGTGAAGAGAGGGGTGATGAGTCCAAATATCTGGATAAACACTGAAGCTACAAATACTTCCAGCATGACTAATCCATGAGGCTTCATCAACTCAAAGAATTGCCAGAAGGGAGTTGTAGCTTCTTTGACATCTTTTAAAAAAGCTGTAGGTTGCAGCAGTAGTGTATAACCAGTCCAGTTAGCTTTAAATTGTGAGTGGCTGAGAGTAATCTGACCAATTGCTGGGTCTGCAACTATAACGTGTTTGGATGTGATTTCATAGACAACGATGTAGTGTTTTCCTTCCCAATGTGCGATCGCCGGTAATTGTTGTTTGGCTAATTTATCAAGACTAGCTTTTACTGGTCTTGTCGTAAAGCCAATGCTTTCTGCTGCAACTGATAATCCTCGTAGTGAAGCACCATTTCGGTCAACATTCGCAATATCTCGCAGGCGATTGAGGCTAAAGCTTTTTCCCCAGTAACGGGACACCATGACTAAACAAGCTGCACCGCAGTCTGATGCACTTTGTTGAGCAAAAAACGGATAGCGTTTAATGACTCTTTGCAGTAAGTGTCCAACTCGTTGCGTCGGATTAGGAAAATAAGCTTTGCTAATCTTTTTTTGGGGTTTTGGCTCTGTTGTTAGTGTTGGTAAAAGATTTGTTGGGAGAGCTGTGTAGGAATCAGTAGCTGGTTGTGGGATGAGATTGGAGTTAATCAACAAATTACGCTTGTGCGCTTTCTCCCGTAAATGTTCTCGGATTTGAGGATACTTATCCATTAAGGACGATAAGACTTCACCCGGAACAAAGCATAGTTGCAAATCAACACTTGCTCTTGCTGCATAAGGCTGGAAACGAGCTTCGGGGAACAAGGTAAATTCGCCAAAAGAATCTCCTGCTTCGAGGGTAGCAATTAATTCACCAGCCTCGTCTAACAACCTGGTTTTACCACTAATCACAATGTAAATGCCAGGTTGAACTTCAGTTCCTTGCCAAAACTTTCCGACTTTTGGCTTTAAGGATTTAAATTCTCGGCAGTATTCTTTCCATTCTTGTTCCGCCAGAGAGTAGCCCAAAGAGTTGTTCAACTGTTGTAACGAAACTAACTGCTCTGATAGATTTCCCGCCATGAATATTTAACTCCCTACCCAATGTTTCTAAGTTAATAGGCAGAAATCCCTTTTCATCCGCGATATTTTCGGATTTAAGGTCGTGAATCAAGATTTTGGAACTTTTAGTTTTCTCGGTTGTGGCTTGTGATATCTGATTTTGTTTTGGGATAGTCGATAATCCCATTTGTTTGAGCAGTCGCTTGATTTGGCGATCGCCCACTTCAATCCCCAATTCTTTCGCTAAATGTTTGCTCAACCAGTTCACTGTCCAACGCCTAAAACAATACCCATAGTCGCGGGGACTGTGGCTAATCAGTTCTTTTAAACGTTCTGAATAGACCTCATTCACTGTTTTTGGACGACCAATTGGACAATCTTGCCATTGGTGCGCCATACCAGTACGTGCTATGTGCGTCCAATGTCTGACTGTTGCTGCACAACATCTTAAGGTTTGACAAATTTCAACTTGAGATTTTCCCTGATCTGCTAGCAGCATAATTTGAATGCGCTGGCGGTATTGGTTAGGCAAATCTTCTTGTAAACTCTTTTGCAGCAATTTGCGCTGAAAAGGCGTTAATATCTGCTCTTGCAGATCGTTGCCTTTGCAAGTAATTTGATTATTCTGCTGTGACATATTTAGTAATCGTCTGGAGAATCGATTTAGCTAAATAACTTTTAAAAATCTTGAACTAACACATGAAATAATTTTTTGGTTCGCCTTATCACATGAATGATGTAATAATGCCCATTATTCTCATTCAACTCTACTGTTGTCAAGTTAAAAATAGGTAAAGATGTCTATAAAATTGACTTAAGCACTTAAATAAAACAAAAAGCAATTATAAAGAAAATATTAAAAAAACAGTCTCCTCAACCTGAAATTGGCGACAAGTTAGATAAAATAATTTCCAATCCCCATTAACTACCAAAGTTTGGCATTTACTTTATAAGTTAAGTTTAAGTTAAGACTAATTTAATTTACTCAGAAATATTAAAAATGAAAAACTACTCTTGCTTTCACTCTTGTGATGTTTTACATTAATATGTGCATTCTATTATGAATTAATAAGTAGAATTCAGGGGGTGGTCCCTTTGACTACGATGATTAACCAAGATTTTCTACAAACTTTAGCAACTGCAAACGGTGTATCTAATCTTGAACTAGATGTTTTAGTTTTAGCAATGAATGGTGACTCAACCACAGCAATTGCACAGAAGTTGAAAGTTAGTGAAGATGCTGTTCGCAAGAGACTAAGCGAAGTTTACCGTAAATTTAAGATTCCAGGTAATGGCCCTGTAAAATTAACCAAATTACAGCAGCTTCTAGTATCTCAATATCAACAATATCTAGCTCAAAATTCTTCAGACTCACCTAGTTCTCGACAACAAGATATCAATCCTTACCAAATTTGGAGTGGAGCGCCTGATGTCTCAGATTTTTACGGTCGTACTGAAGAACTAGCAACTTTAGAACAATGGATTTTTAGCGATCGCTGCCGCATAGTAGCATTACTAGGTATGGGAGGAATTGGTAAAACCTATTTGTCTGTAAAGCTAGCAAAACAAATTCAAGAACAGTTTGAATATATTATCTGGCAATCACTACATCACTCTCCATCAATTAAAGATGTTTTAGCCAATGTCATTACAGTTTTATCTTACCCGCAGAAAATTGATTTACCGGAAGCTCTCGATCAAAGAGTTTCATTATTAATTAAGTATTTACGTGAACATCATTGTTTGCTAGTACTAGATGCTGTGGAGATAGTTCTAGATAGTAGTGCTGCTTTTTGGCGCTATAACAATGAATTGGAGGGATATGGAATACTATTAAGACGCTTGGGAGAAGAACAACATCAAAGCTGTTTGTTAATGACGAGTATAGAGAAACCTAGAGAAATTGCGCTCTTGGAAAGTTCAACAGGTTTTGTGCGTTCATTGGAAGTAAAAGGTTTAAAACCGGAAGCAGCAAAGCAAATTTTGCAGAGTAAAGGTTTAACCGGAGAACAACAATGGTCAGAGTTGATCCAAACTTACCGAGGCAATCCATTAGCCTTAAAAATAGTTGCTACAACTATTCAAGATGTATTTAGCAGCAATGTTAATGAATTTCTTAAGTATGAATTCTTAGTAGTGAGTGATATGTTTCGAGAAATTCTGGATTGGCAGTTTAAGCGCCTGTCAAATCCAGAAAAGGAAATTATGTATTATTTAGCTAGAGAAAATAATCTAGTCTCAGTTCAGAATTTACAACAAGCTCTGCAACAGTTAATAACTACCTCAGAGTTAGTTATGGCTTTAGAATCTCTAGGATGGCGATCGCTGCTTGAGAAAGTTCAAAGTCATGATGAAGATACAAGTGAAACTCTTTTCTCGCTACAGCCTGTTGTCAAAAATTATGTTAGTAAATTAATGGCTTTACCAAGAAAAGAGAATAGGCATGAGTGATGCTGTATCAACACTCTCCTTACGGTGAGGACAAAAGAAGCTTATCTAACTTCCGTTCAGCATCTAGATTCAGTAGACTGAAAACTTTTGCGATCGCGCATTGATTACTCCTGGTTTGCTAGTAGTCTTTTAAATAAAAAGTTTTAGGTACTGAAAGGAATGGCACTAAGATAAGCGCAAACCCGTGATTTAACTGGCTTTTGAGTGTGGGGAGTGTGGGGAGAGGGGGGAGTGTGGGGAGCCAGATTTCTTCCCCATCCTCCCACACCTCCCACACCTCCCTCAAACAAAGGTTTCAGGTTTTCTTAGTGCCATTCGGTACTGAAACATACACAAGAAAATTTGCATAGTTCTGGGCTGACTCTAATGAATTATTCATATTGTCAACACTGTATACACAATGATATATTTACTGTGTACTGTGTTGACAAGTTGGAGAGATATGGGTAAAAAAACCAAGGAATCGCCTATTGTAAGCTTCCGTGTGCCACATTCTGTTGTCGAAAAGTTAATAACAGAAGGCAGATTGAAGCCTAACCATATAAAGTCAGAGTTATCCAACCTAATCAAAAATGACTGGTTAGCCTCTGTTGATGCTGGTGTAGAACCAACCGTGAGTGTAAATACAGTTTATGAGCAACTAGCAAAAATAGATAGAGTTCTAGAAATACTTGAGGACAATAAGCCGAATATCGTTATTGATGAGAATGTAGCCGGTGTTGACAAAATTAACTTTCCCGAAAGTGTAGACTCAATCTTGCCAGATAATCAGCTTGTAGAGGTTGCCAACAGTAATGTACATCCCGTAGAGGAAATAAATGAGGATAATAAACCGAATGGCGTTGTTGATGAAAACAGTATTGAGTCATTGAATTTGAAAAGAAATACTTATACGGCGCTTAAAAATGCACAAGTTAACACAATAGAAGATTTAAATAAATATGGTGTCACAGGCTTACGATCGCTGAAAAATCTGGGAAATAAATCTGTATCTCAGATAGTTGAAGCATTGCTCTTGCGAGGGATTGAGTTACCAGAGTTACCAGGCCCGGAATACACGCCTTCTCTGTGATCAGTTATTCCGAAAGCTACGCGCTAAAACTTGATGAGCCGTTTTCAATATCCCAGTGTCACAGCTTTATATGGATTTGCGTCCATATTCTTCTCCCATTTTTGTTACTATGTCCATTTTGTTTATCCAAAAAAAGCGATCGCTTGATTAATGCCTTAAACGCCTTATGTGAATTGGCGTAGCAAAACTGTGCGATTGATAAAATGGCTGCGATCGCCTTAGTCGCAGAAGACAACTTTTGCGCCAGCAGTACCAAATGTGATCGCAGTGGCTTGACCAATGCCGATGCTTTGCGAGTCACCAAAGCAACCTTGATGTTGAGAAGCCAACACGTTGTCACACAAGCGAACATTGCGCTGTTGTCGGCGGCGGATAATGACGATTTGAGCTATGTTGACTAGAATTTTCAACCGGAGTCATTGCAGACTTGGGGTAAGCGTGGTTCCGCGATTAATGTAGAAATGCGGCGCTATCGGGAATCGGTGCTTGCGGGTTTGCTCGAGGATGGGTACACCGTTATTGATGCCGACGATGCTGAGAGTGGGGCTGTAATCGAGGGTGTGCGATTGGTTGGTTACAGTGTAGGTCAAAGCAGTTCCTGTTCCATCAAAACTGTTACTGTGAGTCGGTTATGCAAGCAGTTTCCCAGTTTGGAGCAAATAATCTCTATTGACTTGCCCTTGAAAAAAATAATTTTGTGTTTTTTATCTTCTGAGTCGCTTAAATTAACGCAAAAATATTAATTACCCTTTTATTTTATCTCCCCTAGTTCTCCCCGATTAATTTCTAATGTTAAAAGCATCAAATCAAGTTTGTAGATTACACCTACTAAATAAGGAGTAACTTGTATGCAAAGTTCAACTATACGTAAAGCAACTATTATTGCACCAGGAGAAGGTAATCAATTCTCAATTCTTGGTTCACAGTTCACAACAAAAGTAACAGGGGAAGAGACAAATCAAGCTTGGACAATTTATGAAATTACAGATACAGAAGAAAATGGCCCGCCAATGCACACTCACCCTTGGGAAGAGGCGTTTTATATTCTCGAAGGTGAACTAGATATCCAAGTTGGTACAGAAACAATTTTGGCATCACCCGGCTTTTTCGTTAACATTCCCCACAATGCACCACACGCCTTCAAGATTCGTTCTGTTACTGCTAAATTTCTGGTTTTAATTTCACCTAAAGGTGCGAAAAACTTTTATGAAGAAATGGGTCAAGCAGCAGATAGTTCATCGCTAAATATGGAAAAAGTGCAGCCTGTTTTGAACAAATATGGATTGCAGTTTCTTGCATGAACTTTTTGTTTGGATGCAGGGCGCACATCTGTGCGCCCCTTCTCGACTTATATATCAATACTTACCTTAGCATTCTAAATCGCTTTTGTTGGTAAATCAATTTCTAGAAAAGTCTTATGAACTTAATAACAAACAAGCAACTCTATTCCATGCCAAAAGCTGTCCGCCTTTTCGCTTCTAGTGCCCTAAGTTTGGGCCTCACCGCTAGCCTTGTTTTTTACCCAAGCGCGAGTCAGGCGGGTAAAAACGACACTGGAGTGCCTACGGAACTCCAAGGTGAGTGGCGGTACGGTAGAATCTCGTCCATCCAATATCAAGATAGCTACACAGGGCAGTCAGCAGCCCCAAATGGTTCAAGCGATCAATTTCAACTCGCATCTAACGGTAATTACAAGCGAAATAGGCTGCTTCAAATTAACACCTACAACTGTGCTTCTAACCTCTTCATAGAGGAAAAAGGCAAAGTGAAGATTCAGGGTCAACGCCTTACTTTCCAACCTAGTGACAGCACATCCAAAGGTCAAATCTGTAATAGTGGGCGCACCTATTCCAGCCGCAATACAGCAAAGCCGGAGACTTACGAATGGTCTATTGAGACGAATGATTACGGGCAGCAGGTTCTGGTGCTTGAAACCACTGATGGTCAGGGCAAAGCTCATTACGGGCGACCTCAATAAGCTAATAAGCATTCAAGAGTTAAGGGGCGTATCTAACGATTGGGGGAGGGAAAAGTAGAATCTGGAAATAAGTGATCAAAGCGCCCATTCACCTAAGCCAGTCGTAAGTGTAACAAATGATTAAAACCGTTTGACCAAATCTCCTCACGGGTAATGCGATCGCAACTGGGATATTTTTATTGTGGAATGCGTTCAGCTCCGAACTTGCGCTAATGCCAGTAAGGATAGATTGGCGCGATCGCGCTAACCTGAGTCGCCCCAATTTCTTGGAAAAATTCGCTACCACCGAATGTCATTGTACCGAAACTGAGAACCGAAATATTTTTATGGTTTAAAGATTGGTCGGATTTTTTCTCCTTCATTCTCAGGGAATATATCCCATTCAAAAAAGTAAATTCTAGTTGAAAAATGTCAATCTCTTGAAAGGGGGAGAGAAAGGAGAAAGTTATTTATCAATAAAAACAATACAAAATTGGTTAGAATTTCAACTGGATTTATGAGTTGAAATCAGTTTTTCATGGACAGATTTTTAAAAAACTGTCTATCTCTAGTAGTTCGCCAAGTGAACTTGGCGGGGTAAAGGGGAAGGGGGAAGGGGTAAAAGGTTTAAATCCCTTACCCTTTTCCCTTTCCCCTTTACCCAGTCCTCACTTAGCATTTTTGGGTTGGCAGACTACTAGTGTTGGATGATAATTCTTTCTCAAAAAATGATAGTTTGACACAAGTTCTATATTTAAACAAGAGAATTTTATCTGATTTTTTTCAGAATGAGAATTGCTGCTGAAAAACACGTTGCTGAGGTTATATCTGGGTAGATGAGTTACTCTGCATCACAATAGTTCCAGTGGGATAACGGCTAGTTTCAGACGATTCCAACGTCACGAATAATCCAGAGATACCTGTGTCATAAAAGTCAGCAGGCATCCAGAATTTATCTAACACCTTTCCCTGGGGATTAATTTTCACAATGCCACAGGGAATTTTTTCGCCATCAGCGATCGCCCAAAGTCGATAGACTTTACCTGTGGGTGGAGCCACCAGATTTTGCACGACTAGAATTCCCTGCCGTTGTCCTAGATTCACAACAAAGCTACCCGCAGCAGTATTTGACGCATTCACCGCCTTGAGAGAGAAAAGTTGCGTCTGGGACTGTTGCAGTAAGTTATTGATGTTTTGAGCCATGCCCAAATCTTGTCGCAAGCGATAGTTATCTACTCCTAAACACAGAATTAGAAGTGCCGCGACACTACCCATGACGGTATACCAGAGCCGAGGCTGTTTGTGTCGGGAGGTCAGTTGAGTGGTAGTAGCCGTTGCCAGGATGACAGACCGGAGATGGGGAGGGGGTTCAACGCTGTTTAAGTCACGAGCCACCTGGTCTAAGACCTCTCGCAACTGATTCACTTGTAACACTAATGCCGGATTTTCTATCAGCAGTTGCTCGAAAGCTGCGACTTCAGCGTGATCGAGGTCGCCCACTACATAGCCTGCTGCTAAGGTTTCGATTGCTTGAGGGGTGAGAGGTTCAGTCATAACCTTAGTCAATTGAGTCCTGTAAAAGTTGTTTCAGTTTCAGGAGTCCCTGGCGAGTCCAGCTTTTGACGCTTCCCAGGGGTTTATGCAGTTGTTGGGCAATTTCTGATTGGCTTAGAGCCTGTCAAGAAACAACTTTTACAATTTATTATCTAGAAAGCTTACTGAGAAGGCATTTCTAGCTCAAAAGAGGCAAGGTTGTTACATGACAAGCTCTTAGTCCGGCATCATACGCCAGTTCGATCACCTGCCTTTGCTGAACGGAAAGTTGAGCTAATGCCTGCCGCACTTGCTGCGATCGCTCATTGAAAACAGCCTGCTCAACCGGAGTATGGGCAGGGGGTGCAGCAGTGACGTTTTGCCCCCAACGTTGCACTAAATTAAGGGTGCGACTGCGCGATCGCAGTTTGTCAATCGCCCGCGATCGAGTCATGACAATCAGGTAGCGCATTAAATGACCGTGTTTAGCAGAGTCAACCGGGCGCTGCCATAACGATAAAAAAATTTCCTGAGTCAGGTCTTCTGCTTCCGGCTGGCTTTGCAACACTTTCAGCGCCACTCCATACACCACGCTGCCATAGCGATCGTAGAGACACCCTAAGGCCGCTGGAAGATGTGCCTTCAAGTCATCCAAGAGTGCGGCATCACTCTTGGATGACGGTTCTGATGAACGGCGATCAGGAGAACTTAGATCCATAGATTCAGGTGAATAGACCGGGGCTAATTTCTCTGCAAAGATGCTTAGTGCATCTTGCAACGTGAGTGCCAATCCTGATTTCACAACTTCTTTTGAGTATAGAGCAAACTTACTTTCATCTCTTAAACGATTGGTGAAGCTAATTGGATGAGCGTAGCCTCAAAATTTTCTAGAAGTGGGTTATTTTATTTTGATTTCTTAAGATTAGCTCGCAACCCAAACCAAACGAACCGTGAACATCAGCCAGCGAGAGCATTTGAAGAATTTAAATCCAAAATTGATTCCCAATCGTCTTAAAGATAGAGACAAGTAAGTAACCCAATTAGCATTCTTTTCAGGGATAAGTTGCAACTAAATTTCTGAAATCACGCTAATTGCTTATCTGCCTACTCCTACAGCTTTTAAAACTGGGCATTGCACTGCAATGTCCCGACGAAATTTATATCGTCAACCCACAAAGTTCTTTTTTAGCTTGTCATAATTTTGCACCTTTGGCAGTTTGGATTTAACTAATTTGCCTGAAAGTTTGTGCTGCATCCAAGCATTGAAGGCCAGTAAAACTGCTGTAGTCAAATAACCAATCCCAGAGGTAATTCTATGCGACGCTCTATTTCTACGATGTTAACAACACTGCTTCTGTGCGCTGCCATTTTGCCTGCTGCGGCGCAGTCCCAAACCGCACCAATCAGCCTCAATCTTTATACAGCAAATCAACATAGAGCAAACCAGATCAGACCTTTTAATCTAGCAACTCTTGCTTATCAAGGTTACTTAAAAGACCAAGAGACATCTCCAAAATAGTATCATTCTGTGATAAAAGAACATTAAAGAGTGATTTTGGTACAGGAGCATGAGCAATATACTGAATTACATTG